>JBFHVM010000149.1:0-8243 GCA_041589495.1 Oleiphilaceae bacterium
AGTACCAGCTCGTTGACTTCGCCACCGGGTGTAGGCACCACCATGATCACTTCTTCCACACCAGCAACCTTGGCAGGAATGGCATTCATGAGTACCGACGAAGGGTACGCGGCCTTGCCACCGGGCACATACAAGCCGGCTCGATCGAGAGGTGTAATACGCTGACCCAATACAGTGCCATCGGCCTCGCTATACTGCCAGGAAGCCTGATTCTGCTTTTCGTGATATTCCCTAACGCGATGCGCTGCCTTATCGAGCGCCTGACGCTCAGCTTCTTCCAGACCGAAGTAAGCTTGCTCCAAACGCCCCTGTGCAATCTCCAATTCGCTTACACCGCCTGCATTAACACGATCAAAGCGCGCGGTATATTCCAGCAGGGCTGTATCTCCACGGGCTCGCACAGCATGCAGGATTTCTTTGACTGCCTCATGTACAGAATGATCCAGAGCATCATCCCAGGCCAGTAAAGAATCCAGTTGCTCGCCAAAATTGGCGTCCTGTGCATTCAAACGGGTAATACTAAGCATGCTTCACCTGCTTTTACTGTGTTGCTATTTATGTGACCGGTTCTGGCCTGTCAGGCTGCCAGACGACGCTGAACAGCCTGCTCTAACATATCAATAATGGGCTGAATCGCGGCGTGCTTCATTTTCATCGAAGCACGATTGACCACCAAGCGAGTGCTGATCTGATGAATTTCTTCGCGCGCTTCAAGACCATTGGCCCGCAAGGTATTTCCGGTGTCAACAATATCCACGATTTCGTCAGCCAGGCCAAGTATCGGCGCCAACTCCATCGCTCCATACAGTTTGATAATATCTGTCTGAATACCCTGGCTGGCATAAAAAGCCTTAGCCAGGTTCACAAACTTGGTTGCTACCTTGATACGACCATTTGGGCTGACAGCGCCTTTTTTAGCCGCCGTCATTAGGCGACATTTAGCAATATGCAAATCCAATGGCTCATAAAGACCATCTGCGCCATGCTCCATCAGCACATCTTTACCTGTGACGCCCAAATCGGCGCCACCGTACTGCACATAAGCCGGCACATCGGTCGCCCTAATAATAATCAGCTTGATGGAATCCACCGTTGTGTCAAAAATCAGTTTACGACTCGAACTGAGATCTTCCAACGGCTCGATACCCGCCTCTTTCAAGAGCGGCAAGGTTTCTTTGAGGATGCGCCCCTTGGACAGCGCGATTACCAATTGCGCAGACATGGATCTGTCTCGACTCCTGTTACAACGACCGGTTTAGTCAGGTAGTCGCTGGATTCTTGCACCCAGCAACTGTAATTTTTCTTCGATACACTCATAACCGCGGTCAATATGATAAATGCGGTCGACCAGCGTATCCCCTTTGGCAACCAATCCGGCAATGACCAGACTGGCGGATGCACGCAAATCCGTTGCCATGATAGGCGCAGCGTTAAGTTGCTCAACACCGGTGATAAATGCCGTGTTTCCTTCGAGGCGAATATCGGCCCCCATACGCTGCAACTCCTGCACGTGCATAAAACGGTTCTCAAAGACCGTCTCGGTGACCGAACCGGCTCCTTGAGCAACGCAATTGAGCGACACAAATTGCGCCTGCATATCGGTGGGAAAACCCGGGTATGGCGTCGTTTTTACCGAAACCGCCTTGGGCTGACGCCCTTCCATGTCCAGCTCAATCCAGTCATCGCCAACGGTAATTTTTGCCCCAGCTTCTTCGAGCTTGAGTAATACCGCATCCAGTAAATCCGCACGCGTATCCTTCAATTTTACCCGCCCCCGCGTTGCTGCCGCCGCAACCAGATAAGTGCCTGTTTCTACGCGATCAGGCAACACGTTGTAATGACAGCCGTGCAAGGAGGGAACACCTTCAACTTCGATGGTTGCAGTACCATGGCCGGTAATTTTCGCGCCCATTGCAATCAGACACTCCGCAAGATCAACCACTTCGGGTTCTCGCGCGGCATTCTTAAGCGTCGTCTTACCTTCGGCAAGCGCCGCTGCCATCAGCAGGTTCTCGGTCCCGGTTACCGTGACTGTATCAAACAGAATGCTCGCACCCTTCAGGCGACCATCCACCTTGGCCTTGATATAGCCATCTTCCACAACGATGTCGGCCCCCATGGCCTCGAGGCCACGAAGGTGCAGATCAACCGGGCGACTTCCTATGGCGCAACCGCCAGGCAGCGACACTTCGGCTTCGCCAAAATGCGCCAACAATGGCCCTAACACCAAGATTGATGCGCGCATGGTTTTTACCAGCTCGTAAGGCGCCGTCAGCTCTTTGATGGTACTGGCATTAATCTCAACACTCATCTTTTCATCAATGAGCAGCTCAACACCCATGCGTCCCATCAACTCAATCATCGTCGTGACGTCGTGTAAATGAGGCAGGTTACCCACCGTTACTGGCTCATCGGCCAAGAGTGCGGCTGCAAGAATCGGAAGAGCCGCATTTTTTGCCCCAGAAATTCGTATCTCGCCGTCGAGTTTTACACCACCACTAATTGCTAGTTTATCCACCGGTCACCTGTGTATTGAGAATTGAAAGCGCTTATTGTTGCGCCTGCCATTCGGCCGGCGTAAAGGTTTTGATTGTCACGGCATGAATCGTACCGTCGATGATGTATTGATTGAGGCAACCATATATCAGCTGTTGTCGCTTGACCGCGTTGAGCCCATCAAACACATCCCCAATCGCCCTGACCTGATACTGGTAGCCGTCTGTTTCCACCTCTACATCGACTTGATCCAGCTTGTCAGTAATTAACTTTTTAACTTCGTCTGCCTGCATTGCCTGCTCTCGGAGTCATGGGGACTATACATCCCGATAAATAAAAGGGCCGTCATCATACAGCAAAGCATGCAACAGCTAAAGAAAATGGGGCAAGCGGGCCTTGATGGCTGGTGAGAGGTTAATTTACATCTTCGAAAGGCAGCAAGGATTCGATGCCTCCTACACGAGCCATATCGAACAGCCCCTGTGGCATACCGGAAAACGCCAACTTGCACGACTCACGTTCGGACTTACGCATTCCGCACAGCAGCAGAGACAGCACATGGCTGCCTCCTGAATCCAGATCCTGCAGATCCATAATCAGATCTTTACCGCGGCGCTCCTCTATGCAGCGTTCAAAGTCTACCCGCAAGCCAGCCAACTCAGAGTCCAGCACTCGGCCTACCAGCGCGATGCGACCATCGCCACCTTTTAACTCAGCCATCAGGAGGCTGCACCAGGCGGCTGATCAATGTCGAGCTTAACATTCCAGCCATCAATCACGGCATCAATATCACCGCGGGTCGCGCGCATTTGACCTTCAAAGCGATCCCGGAAGGCAAGCCCCACGTTAACACCAAACACGATCACATTTTCCATCAACCAGTGTCCCTCGTCCGACTTGTACATAGAGTAGACAACCGGATAAACATTGCCTGACTTGGACACCACCTCAAGATCCACACTGGCGCGCTCATCGCTGCGCGGGTTTATCGTGGCTTTAATCACCCGAATTTCGAAGGTCCCGCTCTCTATCAGCGTTTTGGTATAAGTATCGAACAAACTAGTCTTGAATACATTAACAAAACGATCACGCTGCTCTCGATTCGCTTTACGTGCATACTTCCCCATCACTCGTGCAGCAATGCGCCTAAAATCGACTATTTTGGTCAGCGCCTTATCCATATTATTGAAGAAACGCTGGGGATCAGTCTCATAAAACTGCTTTTCATCATTAAAGTAAGTCACCAGTTCGGCGACGTTTTTTTCTACCGTCTCGCGAACCAAACGCTCCTGATCTTCTTTAGCGAACGCCGAAGCCGCCACACATGCCACGATCAACGCAAACCAAAGCCGGAACACACCCAACATTTTCATTATTTTCACCACTTTTTCTCGTTCGGCAGGGTTAGACTCACCACCAAAACATCCTTTCCCTGCAAGGCGCAGAATTATAAGTCAACCTGACCCGAAGCAAAGGCCCCGATCAGCTTCTCCAGATTCAGGGCCGACTGCGTATCAAAGATAGTATCACCATCTTTTAAAAACTTTTCGTCTGCACCCACGCTAATCGCTATGTACTTGTCTCCAAGCAGACCGGAAGTCTGAATCGCAGCCACGCTATCTGTCGAGAGCGTGTCGATTTCACTGTAAATTTCCATCTCGACTAAGGCGCTGTAGCTGTCTTTATCCAGCGAAACACCACTTACACGACCAATAGTGACCCCTGCCATCGAGACGCGCCCCCGTTCCGAAAGGCCGCCAAGATCATCAAATTGCGCATATACACGATAGGTATCGCGCTGACTATCCAGCGATAACCCACTCACCTGCAAGGCCAGAAAAACCAGTGCG
Source organism: Oleiphilaceae bacterium (assembly GCA_041589495.1). Taxonomy (GTDB): domain Bacteria; phylum Pseudomonadota; class Gammaproteobacteria; order Pseudomonadales; family Oleiphilaceae; genus PZPK01. Next base: position 4,347 of record JBFHVM010000149.1, read on the forward strand.
GCAAAACCAACAATCATGAACACACCTACGGTGATTTCGATCGAACGCTGGTACATAATTTATTCTTCTCCATTCTGTGAGGACCAGGCCCCACTGCTTTTTACTATCAAAGACCACCGAACATGACAGCAGTTAAAATAAAGTCCAGCCCCAGGACGGCCAGAGATGAGTAAACCACTGTTTTTGTCGTCGCAATACTAATCCCTTCGGACGTAGGCAGCAGATCATAGCCCTGAAACACAGCGATCCAGCTACACACCAGCCCAAAGACAACCGCCTTGACCATGCCATTGAGCACGTCTTCCTGGAAATCGACGGACGACTGCATATTTGACCAAAACGCCCCTTCAAACACGCCCAGCCAATCGACACTCACAAGCATGCCACCAAACACGCCCACAGCGCTGAAAATAGCCGCGAGAATCGGCAAGGTTATAAAACCGGCCCAAAAGCGCGGAGCGATCACACGACGCATGGGGTCAACCCCCATCATCTCCATACTGGAGAGCTGTTCGGTCGCCTTCATCAAACCAATTTCCGCCGTTAACGCAGATCCTGCCCGCCCCGCAAATAACAAAGCCGTCACCACTGGCCCCAACTCACGCACCAATGTGAGCGCAATCATCTGCCCAACCGCCTGCTCAGAGCCATAATCGATCAGAATATTGTAACCCTGCAAGCCCAGCACCATACCGATAAACAATCCGGATACGATAATAATGATCAGCGACAGTACGCCAACCTTATAGATTTGATGGCAAAGCAAACGCAAGCCGTTCAAACCCAAAGACTGGCCAAGCATGGCGCGCAGCAAAAACATACCAGAACGACCGAGGGTAGCACTGAAATTAAGCCCGCGTTCCCCCGTACGACGAATAAACTCAATCACGGTCTGACCTTTCCTTATCTTGAGCACCATTTGCCTCTAGCAGGGTCACGGAGCGCTTCATGGTGCAACCCTTCATGCCAGGTCACCCTCAAGCAAATCATGCCGGTAATCTCCAGCAGGAAAATGAAATGGCACGGGCCCGTCAGGCAAGCCGTTGAGGAACTGCTTGACCAGCGCAGAACCTTCGCGATTAAGCTCCGACGGCGCCCCCTCACCGATGACGCGCCCATCTGCAATGATAATGGCATGATCACAAATACTTAGGGCCTCTTTTATGTCATGCGAGACTAGGACGGTCGTTAGATTGAGCGCATCGTTGAGCAAGCGAATCAATTGCACCAACACCCCCATGGCAATGGGATCCTGTCCGGCAAAGGGCTCGTCATACATAATCAACTCGGGATCCAGAGCAATGGTACGCGCCAAGGCGACGCGGCGCGTCATACCACCAGACAGTTCAGCAGGCATCAATTCGCGCGCACCACGCAACCCAACAGCATGTAATTTCATCAATACGATATCGCGAATCATGTCTTCAGGCAGCTGAGTGTGAGCGCGCAGGGGAAAGGCCACGTTTTCAAAGACAGACAAATCCGAGAACAGTGCACCACTCTGAAACAACATGCCAACTTTTGTACGCAATTCGAACAATTGCTTGCGCTTAAGCTTGTGCACGTTTTGCCCGTCGATCAGCACAGTTCCCGAGAGCGGCCGTAATTGACCACCTATGAGCTTTAGCAGTGTTGTTTTACCAATACCACTCGGCCCCATGATTGCCGTCACCTTGCCACGAGGTATCCGCAAGCTTAAATCGTCAAAGATGGCTCTTTGTCCACGAACAAACTGCAGATTATCTATTTTGACGTAGGAATCCACACGGGTTCTCTCTTTCCATTGAAGGAGCCTATTTAAACAAAGGTGAACCATAGCGCCAAGCCGTTTTCCAAAAATTAATGCCGGAAGGACTCCACAGACAAAGCACTTGCAGGACGCAGGCAAGTTTCGCACAATGCGCGCACCTTATTCACTGCAATCAAGCGCAACACGCTCTGGGGCTAACATGCTGTTATTTAGTCTTGCCATTATTTTGGGTCTCGCGGTTCTGGTATGGAGCGCAGACCGCTTTGTCACTGGCGCGGTCGCCACCGCACTTAATCTCGGCATGACCCCCATGATGGTGGGTCTGACCGTTGTTGCGTTTGGCACCTCTGCCCCCGAGCTCATCGTTTCTGCAACCGCCGCACTGGAAGACGCCAGTAGTCTGGCTGTCGGTAACGCCATCGGCTCCAACATCGCCAACATTGGCCTGGTACTTGGTGTGACTGCGCTAGTCTCCGCCATCCCGCTCAAAAGCACGATCACCAGGGTTGAATTACCCATTCTGCTGATCGCCACCCTACTCGCCACCCTGCTGATATTTGACGGGCACCTCGGAATGATCGATGGAGTAGGTCTGGCGCTAATACTCGCGGGCGCCATGATCGCACTCGCCAAACTGCAGAAAGACCCCATCGAAGACCTCGAAGAAATAGAAGAAAATAAAAATATCGCACCGGGAAAAGCCTATTTTTTGCTGGCCACCAGCCTGTTATGCCTCCTGGCAAGCTCCAAAGCACTGGTTTGGGGCGCAAGCGGTATCGCAAGCGCAATGGGCGTCAGTGAGCTCGTCATCGGCCTGACCATCGTAGCCATTGGCACAAGTCTACCGGAGCTAGCCGCGTCTATTGCCAGTGCGCTGAAGGGACACCACGACCTTGCACTGGGCAACGTTATCGGTTCAAACCTGTTCAACCTATTAGCGGTACTGGCAATTCCGGCGCTGATCAATCCACCGACTATCAGTGACGAAGCACTTTACAGAGACTATGGGCTCATGCTCGGTTTGACCCTTGCGCTTGCTGTGATAGCCTACGCCAAGATAGCAAGAGGGGTTGGCGCGATCGGTAAAGTGGTCGGCACATCGTTGCTTGGCACCTACCTCATCTATCTCTACGTTCTCTACATGCAAGCCGTGGCATAAAGGAAGCAGTCATGAGTTACATCGCATCGGCTAAGCGCACCATACAGATCGAGCGAGATGCCATCACAGCACTCATCGACCGTATCGACGCCAACTTCGAACAGGCCTGTGAGTGTATTAAGAATTGCCGTGGCCGCGTCGTCGTCACGGGTATGGGTAAGTCTGGACACATCGCCAATAAAATAGCCGCAACGCTGGCCAGCACCGGCACCCCGGCTTTTTTTGTCCACCCAGGTGAGGCCAGCCACGGCGATCTCGGCATGATCACATCTGAAGATGTCGTACTGGCCATTTCGAATTCCGGAAATACCAGCGAAATCGCTACAATTCTGCCACTGATCAAACGCATGGGCGCACCGTTAATCAGCATGACAGGCAATGCAGATTCCATTCTCGCCAAACAGGCCGACATTCAACTCGACATCAGCATTACTGAAGAAGCCTGCCCATTAGGCCTGGCCCCTACATCGAGCACAACCGTCACACTGGTGATGGGCGATGCCCTCGCAGTCGCCCTGCTCGAAGCAAAGGGATTTTCAGCTGAAGACTTTGCCTTTTCGCATCCGGGCGGCAGTCTTGGCAGGAAGCTTCTGCTCAAAGTTTCCGACATCATGCATAGCGGTTCACGCATCCCCAAAGTCATCAGTGGCACCCTGCTTAGTGACGGACTGCTTGAAATATCAGCTAAAGGTCTTGGGATGACCGCCATCGTGGATGAGCAAGATAGACTTATTGGTCTGTTCACTGATGGCGACTTGCGTCGCGCCTTCGATCAACGCCTCGATGTGATGACGACGCGTATCGACGAAGTAATGACCCGCCACTGCAAAACCATCCATGCCGATGCTCTGGCCGTGGAGGCGCTAAACTTAATGGAGCAGAATAAAATTACCGGGCTGCTGGTAACAGATGCAGAACAACGTGTTGTCGGCGCGATACACATGCATGACCTACTCCGAGCTGGCGTAGTATAGGAATGACCATGACC
>JBFHVM010000150.1:0-8192 GCA_041589495.1 Oleiphilaceae bacterium
GATAAAAGCCAGGCACTGAAGCGCGCCAAATCCGCATTCAGGGGGGCGACAGCGACCTTTTTCACGAGCGCACCACATCCACCCAAACAAACTTGTCGGCACTCAGCTGCTGCTCACCATCAAATCGATAGGCCACCAGCCGTCCATACTTCACCGCACTGTAATCAAGACAGGCAATATTCGGTGTAATGGGCTCCGGCGTGCCGTCCATCCAATAATGTCCTACAAATACCGGAGGTTCGTCCTCGCCATAGCTGAGCAGACGTTGCTTTTCGATGGCCGTCAATTGGCGCACCTGCATTTCGGGCGGCAATGGGTCCGGCTGAAATACCACATCCTGATAGGTTTGCGGGTTCTGACTCCAGAATTTGGTACGAAACATTCGGCGTACAAAACCGTCTTTACCCAAAATGGTTTCGCCATCGGGCAGTTCAAGTGCTGTACCACGCGTCAGTTTATCGACCAAACGATATTCAAAGGAACCTTCTTTGGCCGAAGCGTGTAAAAACTCTTCATCGATACAGAGGCTGGCATGCTCATTCCTAAAACGTTCAATCGCGTCCTGATCCCAGCAGGCATGTACCACCCGAAAGGCCCCCTTGTCGATCAACAGAGGGATTTCCCGAAACCACTGTAAAAACTGCGTCCACTCTTCGGGATAGTCGGCAAATTGTTCGAGCGTTTCTCGCACCAGGCGATGATTACGCGCCGTATGCTCTCGCAGATAACTCCGGCCGCTGCCGCTGCGCCCGGGGGTGCAATAGGCCATCACGTTGTACTCATGATTACCCAGTACAATCTCCGCCTCGCCGGCATCCACCATGGCTTTTACAATGTGCAGGGCTTCGCGAATACGTGGTCCACGATCGACGATGTCGCCCAAAAAGATAACCTTGCGATCAGCATGGCGGTAACAACCCTCTTTTTCCTCGTATCCCAGTTTAACCAACAAACGTTCCAGGGATTGTGCACAGCCGTGCACATCACCGATCAGATCGTAGGCCATGCTGGCATCGACCACTTCGGATTTTGATTTGCGCTTACTAAACAAGAAGAATTCCTAACTATCGAAAAGATTATTCGCCCAGCCCAGTTTTTCGCGGCAGGTTTCATAAAAGTTGTGCGACGTGGGATGAATTAATCTGGCTTTGTGCGGCTTTTTGGTAATACTCACTGTGTCACCTGGTGCTACCGGAATATGATGCTGCCCATCACAACTCACCTGCGGATAAATTTCATTGCCTTCGCCAATGACGATCTTGATTTCGCTCTTGCCATCCACCACGATTGGCCGACTACTCAGGGTATGGGGAAACATGGGCACCAGGGCGATGGCATCTAGTTTAGGATGCAGTAAGGGACCACCCGCTGAAAGCGCATAGGCCGTGGAACCGGTAGGCGTCGAAACGATCAGACCATCTGAACGTTGTGAGTAAACAAACTGCCCCTCGATAAACAGGTCAAAGCCAATCATGCGCGTGGATTTACCCGGGTGTAAAACAATATCGTTGAGTCCCGTGCCATAACCAATAGGCTCGCCATTGCGTCGCACGTACACATCGAGCAGGAAGCGCTTTTCCTGAATAAACTGCCCCGACAGGACGGCCTTAACCTTTTCTTCAAGCTCATCAGGAGAAATATCGGTCAAAAATCCCAATCGACCACGATTGACCCCTAACAGGGGGACATCCGATTTGGCCAACTCACGTGCCGCGCCCAACAAACTGCCGTCACCGCCAACCACAATGACCAGATCACACACCTCTCCCATCATTTTCACACTGGACACTTGCAGACCGTGGCCGGGGATCAGGGCACCGATATTCTCCTCAATAATCAGGTAGTGACCTTCGGCACTGAGAAACTTCTTGAGGCGACGCAAAGTGTCCACAACGCGCGCACTGCCCATACGGCCGATCAAGCCGATATTTCGAAAATTGTCCATAAATCTGATAAAACTCTGATTGGATAAGTCCACGGGTACTGGCGTTACGGAACGCCAGCCTTTAGTCTAACAGAAAGCCTCTATATTTCAGGGAATTATGTTTCGCGATGCCTACTGTCGATGCTGACCAGATTTTACCTTGGCTGCGTTCCCCGCAAAGCAGCCACCTGACACAGGACATGCGCAATGCCATGTGGATCATCGCTAGCGCACCATTGCTCGACCAGGAGCATGGGCCGCTCCCCATGTTCGCCTTTCCTGATCGCGATGAATTGCTATATCAGTTACTTAAGCGCCAGTCCGAAAAGGCTCTGCAGAAACACCTCAGCACGCAACGCAGCCACTTTTTAGGCTCTTACTACGAAGCCCTCCTGAGTTTTATCCTCTCTATCAGCTCTTCACATGAGGTTCTGGCGCAAAACCTGCAAATTCATTGCGCCGGTAAAACCTTGGGCGAGTTTGATTTTCTGCTACGGGACATACGAAATCAGGAGGTATTGCATTTAGAGGTCGCAGTAAAATTCTACCTGCAACATGGCGACTATAGCCCGGCCCACTGGCTCGGCCCCAATGCCCGTGACCGACTCGATCTTAAACTGGGCAAACTGACCACACAGCAATTACAGCTGGGATCACAACCTGCCGCCCAGCAAATTCTGCTGGAGCAGGCCTTGCCTACCCCCGAAGTTCGTACGCTACTTCAGGGATATCTGTTTTATCCGGTTTCGCAGCTCAATACCATAGAGTCATTGCCCCTACACGCCGAACATGGCAGGGGGCGCTGGGTCAGCCCATCACAATTAAGTCAGGTTATCGATGAGTCAGCAGATCGTTACTGGTGCGCCCTGCAAGATAAGACCGCATGGCTGGCACCCTATATCCAAACCTCCGATACTGGCCTATGGCAGGATCATGGCTTAGACACCTACTTCGCCAAACTCAAAAACAAACCCTTCAAACCAGTACTGTTGGCAGGCCTGCGGCAAGAAGAAAACTGCTTTATTGAGCAGGAAAGGCTATTCGTGGTCCCAGACGCCTGGCCCGCTCTCCCCAAATCCCCGCCAACCCTGTAAGCCACCAGTATGCACAAACAACACCTTTGACTGCGCGGGCAAGCGTCCCTGATGCAACCACTCCATCAGGCCAAACAAGGTCTTTCCTGTATAAACCGGATCAAGCATGAGTTCGGTTTGCGTATGAATGGAAGAAATAAAATCCCGTAAGCGCGGGTTCATCTTGGCAAAGCCACCAAAGTGATACTCGTGACATATTTGCCACGATGTACGACTTGGACTACCCGCTAACAGGTTTTCAACCCGCGACTCTAGATCATGCGCCCCTTTCAGAGCCGAAAACCCAATGCAGCGTACCTCCGGTATGTCGGCAGCCACGATACCTGCGAGCGTAGTACCAGACCCCACCGGACAACAAATGTAGTCGTATTTAAAATCACCACTGTCAGATAATTCAGTAAACAGGTCGCGAACCCCTGCCACACCCTCTTCCCCTTCTCCGCCCTCGGGAATTACCCATGCATCAGGATAAGTTTCGACGAGACTGTCGCGGGCCTGCAGCCCGGCTAGCGCGGAATAATCCTCGCGACTCACCCATTCAATCTGCATGCCCCATTTTTTGCAATCCTGCAGTGTGGGAGACAACTCCTTGGGCGCTTCACCACGCACCAAAGCCCGGGTTTTTAATCCACATTGCTGGCCTGCGTAGGCCAATGCATGCAAATGATTGGAATAGGCACCGCCAAAACTTAACAATTCGTGCTTGCCATGGCTCAACGCAGCTTCGAGATGATGCTTGAGTTTGAACCATTTATTTCCCGACACGAAGGGGTGCATTTGATCCAACCGCAGACAATCCAGTTCCACTTTCTCGTCACGGGGCAGATCGAACTGTAAAGAGACAATATCGGGGCGTTGTGCAAATACGCCCGCTAGAGACTCCGACTTCATCACAACTAGGTTACCTCGTAAGGAATGGCTATGCCGAACTAGCAGTCACTCGCTGATGAGCATCGCAACGGTCGTCGACTCCGGGTTCAAAATCACTGGGGGTAGAGATCTTTTCCAACTGACGGTGACAGGTGCCCTGCGCCCCCTTAAAACCACAAACGGGATTGTCAAAGTGCGCAAGCCAGGCCTGATAATGCTCCTCAGTCACAAAACACTTCTCGGCAACAAACGCGAGGGGGTTGTCCAAATAGCGTTTTACTTCATTGGTACTCATTGTGATATGACCCGCGCCCGGATGGTAAGCGGTATACACCACCTCCAGTTCCTTGAGCTTATCAAGCACTGAGTAATCTGACTGCCCATCTGCCTGCCCTTCCTTGAACTCTTCGAGTTCAGCACGCAGCAGAGCCTCGCGCTCATCCCGCATGGCCAAATCGAGATTCTTGCGCTCCAGTTGCTCGCGCAGCAGAACGACCTCGGCCTCGAGCTTTTGCTTTTCCAATTGCTCGCGCTCCCCACCAGAAGCCTGTTTCACCTTTTGCGAGAGACGCTCCACCAGCTTACTCTGATCACCCACCTTATCCTGTAGATCCATAAACTGCTGGTTGCGCGCTGCTAATTTTTGTTGCAGCTTTTCGTTAGAGATCCGCAGTTGTGCCAGCTGCTGCTTAAGTTCCTGCACCTCATTCTTGTATGCATGTTCCAGCAAGCGCTGCTCTCGACCCAAGTCGCCATGTGCTTTCTCTTTCGAGGACTCCAGTGTCCGGATACGTAAGCGCTGTTCTTTGATCAATCGCGCCAGCTTGGTACGCTTGTCGAGATCTTCCTCTCCCGGCAAGGGAGCATCCACAGAATCCAGAACTGGCAGGTCTGGCTCCTCGAATTTGAAACGCAAACGGTTCTCTTCGCAGGCCTTTTTAATTCTGAGAAAGTCATTGGATCCTGGGGTCATATCAGGATCCCACAGATCATCCTGATGCCAGTTAATCGAACACTGGCTTCGGCAAGCCAGCTTGATCGGCCCAGCCCCCAAATCAGGGCCGCTACCACTTACCTCTGCGAGGCGCTCAATGGGGACATTCCAGGATGCATCTGCCTGCCCGTTTTCATCGAAATAAAGTAGAAAGAACACCAGCGCTTTAATTTGACCATATTGATTCATGACCACGTAAACACCTTGGGCTTCTTCGTCTTCGTAATCCGGCAAAGTACCCATACCGTCTAACAAGGCTTCAAACTCGGAAACCAGAAGTTGGCGTGCAACCTTTTGTTGTTCAATAAAAAAAACGGCTTGGTGCGTTTTGGCTTGGCGGCTGCTCATGGCATCCTCTGTTAACTGTTCGACCTAATATTTTTAACAGTTTAGTTGATCACCACGCACGCACACGGCAAATCGTAGAATCTTTAACCCAACGTGGTCACAGTTTGACTATTTTGGATAGACGGAAATTGGGCGCAGGCTTTGGGTTGGGAGACGGGAGAAATTGTAGGTCGACATTTATGTCGACGCGATGCTGGCCAACAATCCAGCGCGACTTGTTGGCATAAATGCCAACCTACAGCAACAAAAAAGCCGGGCATCGCCCGGCTTTTCAATGCATAACGCGGTATTAGAACTGCGCTGCCAAACGCGAGCCCTGATTAATTGCTCGCTTGGCGTCCAGCTCAGCGGCCACATCAGCACCACCGATCAGATGCACTGTTTCACCGGCGTTTTCGAGGCTTTCCTGCAGTTCACGCAGAGGATCCTGACCGGCGCAGATAATAATGGTATCGACGTCGAGTGTTTTTGGCTCGTCGTTTACCAGAATATGAAAGCCTTCGTCATCTATGCGCTCATAGCTACAACCACTGATCATCTTCACCTGACGGTTCTTCAATGAGCTGCGGTGAATCCAGCCAGTAGTCTTGCCGAGGTTTTTACCCACTTTAGACTTTTTACGCTGCAGTAAGAAGACTTCACGTTCCACCTTGGGCATTTCGGCTTCTACACCATTGGTGCCGCCGCGGTGCTCCATCTGGATATCAACGCCCCACTCCTTCATGAACATGTCCACGTCGAGGCTGGGTGACTTGCCGGAATGCGTAATAAATTCAGCGACATCAAAGCCGATACCACCCGCGCCTACGATCGCTACCTTTTCGCCAACGGGCTTGCGCTTAAGCAACGCATCGAGATAACTGATGACTTTAGGGCTATCGACACCGGGGATCTCGGGTGTACGTGGCTTAATACCGGTTGCCAGAACAACTTCATCAAAGCCTTGACCACTCAATTCTTCGGCCGATACGCGCGTATTCAAACGCAAATCCACACCATGCTTTTTGATCATTTCGCCAAAGTAGCGCAGCGTTTCGTAAAACTCTTCTTTACCAGGGATCAGCTTCGCCACATTAAACTGGCCGCCGATTTCGCTGCCGGCATCGAACAGGGTCACTTGATGACCACGCTCAGCCGCGACAGTAGCGCAAGCCAGGCCGGCAGGACCCGCTCCCACCACCGCAATTTTCTTGGGCGCATGCGTCTTCACATAGGTCAGCTCGGTTTCATGACAGGCACGCGGATTCACCAGACAAGAAGTCAGTTTCATCTGGAAGGTATGGTCCAGACAGGCCTGATTACAGCCAATACAGGTGTTGATCTCATTGGCCAAACCCTGCTCCGATTTAATAACAAAATCGGAGTCGGCGAGGAAAGGACGCGCCATGGAAATCATATCGGCGTCGCCATCGGCCAGCACCTTCTCGGCGACGTCGGGCATATTAATGCGGTTAGTCGTTACCAGAGGAATATTGACCTCGCCTTTTAACTTGGCTGTTACCTTGGTAAATGCCGCTCTCGGCACCATGGTTGCAATGGTCGGCACACGCGCTTCGTGCCAGCCGATACCTGTGTTAATGATCGTCGCCCCGGCCTCTTCAATACCCTTGGCCAGCTGCACCACCTCTTCCCAACTGCTGCCATCATCAATCAGATCTAGCATGGACAGGCGATAAATGATGATAAAGTTGGTACCCACCTTTTCCCGCACACGGCGAACAATCTCCAGTGGCAAGCGAATGCGGTTTTCGTAAGAACCGCCCCAGCGATCATCTCGCTTATTGGTATGCGAGACGATGAATTGATTAATGAAGTAGCCTTCGGAACCCATGATCTCAACGCCGTCGTACCCTGCCTTTTGTGCCATGGCGGAACAATTTACAAAGGCTTCAATCTGCTCTTCGACTTCTTCGTCGCTCAACTCATGTGGCACGAATGGATTGATGGGAGCCTGAATGGCAGAAGGCGCAACCAGTTTCGGATGATACGCATAACGACCGGCATGCAGAATCTGCATACAGATCTTACCGCCCGCTTCATGCACGGCTTGTGTCACAACCTGATGCTCTTCCGCTTCTTCTTCGGTGCTCATCTTGCCTGCACCAGGCCCCACCGCTCCGGCTTCATTTGGTGCAATACCGCCAGTGACGATAATGCCAACACCACCGCGGGCACGCTCGGCATAAAACGCCGCCATTTTTTCAAAGCCGTTTGGCGATTCTTCCAAACCGGTGTGCATGGAGCCCATCAATACGCGGTTCTTCAGGGTAGTAAAACCCAGATCCAGAGGGGCTAACATGTTAGGGTAAAGTTGCTGACCAGCAGGTTGGCTCATAGGGCACTCCCGTCTCTCTCAAAATTCTATTCGTTGTTGATGGCAATAAAGTAAAACGCAAACATTGCTCTCTCAATATCTTTAATTAACAATATTGTCACCTTGATAAACATTTGGCATATAGGCATGGGTACTGAACGCAGTCAGCAGATAAAAAAACTTCCCTTGGGAGATATTTCGGTGAACTTTGTGGTGGCTATTGTCGACACCCTCCAGTCGCTGAAAACCGATCCTACGCCTTTAATGCAGCGTTTTAATCTTAGTCTGGAATTCCTCAGTACGCCCAATGCACGTATCAGTATCCCTAAATTCATGCGTCTGGGGTACGAAGCAATACGCATGAGCAACACACCGGAGTTTGGTCTGCTGATGGGAGCCAATATGAAAGTCACCGCAATCGGGATCGCTGGTTTCACGGCCATGGCGGCGCCCAACATAAAAGAAGCCATGGCCAGTCTGATAGATTATGAAACACTCAGTAGCCAGAACTGTCGTGGCCATTCCAGGCATTACATTGACGCAGAACGACTCGTCTGCGAGTTTTATTCCATTAGCCCCTACAACCAGTTTAATTACTTTGTTGTCGATTCCATGCTGAGCACCTGGTACCTCATGGCGCAGTGGTTA
>JBFHVM010000151.1:0-8158 GCA_041589495.1 Oleiphilaceae bacterium
CTATCCTCCATCGTAATCATGCCTTCGCTGAGACTGGGCTGGCTACTAAAATTTACCCTGAGGCCATGTTTGTGCGCGCGTTGCAGCATCGCACGCACCACCTCGACATCCACATCCTTATCTTCGATGTAGACCACGCTGATATCCTCAGCGATCGGTGCAATCAACGCACTCATAGGCTTTGAGGCCCCAACACGCGGAGCACTTCACTCACCGGAATTTCGCCTTTTTCACACTTTAGGCGGGCGTCGTAAATCAAAGGTTTGAGTCCCTCCTTCTGCGCCAATTGCTTGAACTTAAGCATAGAGATATCGGCAGACATGGCGTGACGCAGCACATCACTGGGTATGAGCACCTCATGCAGAGCCGAACGTCCCGACATGCCGGTTTTATTGCATTTTTCACAGCCTCGACCATGAAAGAACTTGAGATTGGGTTCAGTAAACAAGGGGCCCAGGCATTTGAGTACATCTGGGTCTGGCTTGTGTACCTCTTTGCAGTGTGTACAGATTCGGCGCACCAGACGCTGGGCAATAATCGCCTCAATGGCCGAGGCCACCACATAGGGCTTGAGCCCCAAATCAAACAGACGAGCCAGGGTATCGATGGTGGAATTCGTATGCAGAGTCGAAAATACCTGATGCCCGGTTAAAGCCGCATGAAAAGCCACTTCGGCCGTTTCGCGATCGCGAATTTCGCCAATCAGGATTACATCGGGATCTTGCCTGAGAATCGCCCGCAGCACACTGGCAAAACTCAGGCCCACCTTCTCTTTGATCATGACCTGTCCAGCCAGCTCAAAGTAATATTCCACCGGATCTTCAACGGTAATATAGTTTTTCTCGCTCGATGCCGTATGTTGCAGCATAGAGTAAAGCGTGGTGGTCTTGCCGCTACCCGTTGGCCCCGTGGCCAAAATAATGCCTTGAGGCTTACGAATAAGGTTATCGATTTTACGCTGCATCACCGGTTCAAAGCCCAGCTCGTCCAGGCGATGAATATGACCACTGCGATCGAGTATGCGCATGACCACCTTTTCGCCGTTCACGGTGGGCAAGGTAGAGATGCGTAAATCCACAATGCGCATGGGTGTTTTCACGGTGATGCGACCATCCTGCGGGCGACGACGCTCGGTGATATCGAGCTCCGCCATGACCTTGATACGCGACACTAAAGGCATCAGCAGGCCAATAGGAATATGCAGTTTGTCCTGCAGTACACCATCCATACGAAACCGCGTGACCACATCATTGGTGCGCGGCTGAATATGTATATCACTCACGTTATGGCGTATGGCTTCCATGATGATGGCATTCACCAGACGAATCGCAGGCGGCTCGTCAGTGCCCCGCAGTAACTCTTCAATGCCCACATCATCTTCGTCATCGATAACAATCTCGATCTGGTCGAGAGGTTCGTCGCCCCCCATGACCGTCTCGATATCTTTTACACTAACTTTATCTTCGCCATATACCTCGGTGATTTTGGTGAGAATATCTTTTTGCCCAGCGAGAACAGGGTGCAAATCCATGCCAACAGTGAATTTGAGTTCCTCCAGCATGCCTTCGTCCATGGGATCTACCATGGCCAGCATCAACCGACGCCCCTGCTGTTTAACGGGAATGAGTAACTGCTTGCGACAAAAACTTGCAGGTATAAGAGAAGAGATGGCGTCATTCACCTGGAACTCTCTCAAATCGACCTTTTCGAACATAAAGTCTTTGATGAGTATCTTGTGAATCTTGTCTTCACTGAGCCAACCATGCTCTATGATGATACTGAAGGTAGAGCCTTTTTTGGCCTGTTGCTCCTGATACAGCTTTTGTACTTGTTTATCGTTTAACAGGCCCTTTTTGTTGAGCATGATGGCCAACTGACTGCGGTGTGTCACCGCCAGCTTGGCTAGCATGCTCAAGTCTTTGTTTTTTTGGGCATTGGCTTGTTTGAGCTTGTCGTTTTCGCGTTTGAGGTCGTACTGCTCAAGCCCTAATGCCACAGTGACCCGCAGATCATCGTCGTTCCAGGGCTTGAGAATAAACTTGTACACCGCGCCGTCTTTGATCGCGGCCATCACGGCATCGGTGTCGGCCTGACCGGTGAGCAAAATACGAATGGTGTCGGGATACAAGCGCTTCACTTCGCGCAGCAAATCGGCACCCGTCATACCCGGCATCTTGTAATCGGTAATCATCAACTGACAGGGCGACTCCGCCAAGATCTGCAAAGCCGTTTTGGCATCCGGCGCGGTGAGAATGTCGTAGTTTTCCTGGCGAAAAACGCGGCGCAGTGCCTTAAGCACGTTAGCTTCGTCATCAACAAACAAAAGCCGATAGCGCTCCGGCTTTTGTTCCTCCTCGGTCTCTGTTTTTTGTAGTGTTTTGTCGTTTATCTGATCTTTGGCCTGATCATCGCTGAGGAATAACGCGCCAAACTTACTCATACCGGTTTATCCTTCGCGTTACTCTTAACAGGAATCCAGAAACTGACCGTGGTGCCCTGGCCCGGTTCGCTGATTATACGTATATCGCCACCGTGATTCAGCACGATATCTCGACAGGACGTAAGCCCGAGCCCCTTTCCCGCCCCCACTTCTTTGGTGGTAAAAAACGGATCGAACACCTTATCGATCACTTCTCTGGGAATACCCGGTCCTTCGTCCCGCAACTCAACGAAGGCGTATGCATCTTTGAGATAAGTGCGAACATGAATCGTGCCCTTGCCCGCCATGGCGTCATTGGCATTGAGTACCAGGGCCAGGATCACCTGTCCGATATAACCCGGCCTACATTCCACCATCGGCAAATCACCTTGCTGAAAGTCTATCTCCATGTGCCCATCCACGGAGGCCTGCGCCACGTTCATACTGGTCGCGACGTATTTATTGAGATCCACGGTGATTTCATCTTCGGCATCGATATTGGAAAACAGTTTTAAATCGGCCACGATTTCAGCCACACGCTTGCCACCATCGAGGCATTCCACCAGCAAGCCCTCAAAATCCTCCATCACAAAGTCCATATCCAGCTCTTGCCATTCAGCCTTGAGTACATCAGGACTGGCACCGTTCGTGATCTTGGCTCCCAATGCTTTGAAGTCTTCGACGTAGCCTTTTGCGGTATTGAGATTACTGTTGATAAAGCCGATGGGATTGTTGATTTCGTGGGCAACACTGGCGGCCAGGTGCCCGACTGAAGCAAGTTTTTCGGATTCGAACAATTGCCGCTGCGCGGACTCGATCGTCTGCACCTGCTCTTTCACTTTTTCATCGAGCGATTCAGAAAGCTGCTTGTACTTGGCTTCGGATTCCAGCAAGGCTTCGTGTTCTTCGCAAAGCTTGGTGTAATCTTCCTGTATGGCTTCAATATGCAAGGCCGAGGCCATGAGATACTTCTGAGCGAAGCGAAGTTGCATGACGATGCATTTTTGTGCAATTTGAAGCGCTTCTTTGTCCTCACATTCGGAGATGAGATAGCCTAACGGCTCCAGCTCAAGCACCAGGCTTACGCGGCTGTTTTCCTGGCAATTATCCTCTCCCAGCAAGGTTTCTCCGGCTGGGCCGATGATGGCAAAATCATCTCGCAGAATCTGACTCAAAATTACCTTCAGCGCCTTGCGATCAGCCGCACCGATAAGCTCATCAAGCGGAATCTCCCGATCAAAACTTAAAGACTCTACAAAACGATGCGGCTCCATCAGACAGACTCCTGTGCAGTGGCACCGGCAAAATTCTCCACAAAGGCCTGCTTGGTAATGCCCTGTTCTTGAGTGAGGTCAAAAAAGCCATCAACTCTGTCGTAAACAGCATCCAGCACTTTGGCAAAGGTCTCGCTTACTCCATAGCCTTTAAGTGCACTGGAAAAGGTCACCGGCCACGGTGTTTGTGACCAGCGACTGGTAATATCCTCTTCACTTAAAATCGCCTCGGCAGGCAAGTCCCGCTTGTTAAATTGAATGGCGATGGGAAGCGTGTCCATGTCGAGCCCTACGCGTCCTATATTCGCCGCCAGGTTCTCAAAGGACTCAAGATTATTCATGCTCTGATTGCTTTGGGAGTCGGCCACAAACACTACGCCATCGGCGCGCGACAATACTGCCTTACGCGTACTGTCATGCGCTACCTGCCCGGGGACAGTAAACAATTTGAGTTTTATCAACATGCCCGAAGGGCACTTCATGCCCATCGGTAGCAGATCGAAAAACAAGGTGCGATCGCCCTTGGTTTCGAGCGCCATCATCTCGCCCTTCAGCTCGGGGCTGAGATGATCGTGCAGGTATACCAAGTTGGTCGTCTTGCCACTTTGAGCCGGACCGTAGTACACCAGTTTAATGGTTAAACGCTGACCACTTTCATCGAGTTCCGCCATGCATCACCCTGCATTTACCGCGTGCCCCCAAGAATAGAGGACAGACAACATTAATCGTATATCTTTAATGTAGTCTGGATTTGGGCAGCCGGCTATATCTGGGTGGTTAAAATCTTGCTTAGCACTTGATAAGTCGCAGGTCGGGAGTCCGTAAGCTGGCATTTATGCCAACAGACCACGCCCGGGAAATAGTCCGCATCGCGTCGACATAAATGTCGACCTACTTACGGTAGAAACTATGTTTTTTCGCGTGTCCCTCTAGAATCCGATGTCCACCCCCAGACCTCAAGCATCCGGTCAGAACTCATCGAAAAACAAGTCAAAAGCATAACTAATGCCATCAGATTACACTGTCAATACCGCAGCACCGGGCAAGGACGCAAACTTCATGTCCAATAAGGCCTGGTTGGCTTGATTCAAGGGATAAAGACGCACATCCGCCTTAATGCCATGCTTCGCAACCACATCAAGAAATTCACGCACATCTCGGCGACTGACATTGGCCACACTTTTGATTTCCTTTTCCAGCCAGAGCTGTTTGGCATAATCAAGCTCGACCAGAGACTTTTGGTCGGCATCTTCCTTGCGAATCGCATTGATGACTAATCTGCCGCCCGGTATAAGACAACGCATTGCCGCCAGCACCGGCACCCAGGCAGGCGTGGTATCAATGATGGCGTGTAGCAATTGTGGCGAAGTGTCTTCAGTGCTTCCCACCCAAAAGGCACCGAGCTCACAGGCGTGTTGACGCGAGCGCTGATCGCGCGCAAACACGTAGACCTTAACATCGGGAAAACACGCCTTGACCAGTTTTAGCACTAAATGTGCCGATACACCGAAACCGGTTAAACCCAGCCTTTGCTGCTTCCCGTTTTCGAGGCCCGACAAACGTAAAGAACGGTAACCGATAGCTCCCGCACATAGTATAGGAGCAACATGAGCACTATCCAGCTGACCGGGCAAGGGATGCACGTAGGCGGCTGGCGCAACCATATAAGGTGCGTAGCCGCCATCGCGGTCTCTTCCTGTAGCCGTAAATTCAGGACATAGGTTTTCATCACCTCGCAAGCACCACTCACATTTTTCGCAACTGCTAAAAATCCAGGCAACGCCCACCCTTTCGCCTATACGGGGCTCAGAGACATTCTCGCCACAGGCTGCTACCTTTCCTACTACCTGATGGCCAGGAATACGAGGCAGTTCGCAGGGTGGCGTGCGCCCTTCTATCTCGTCCAGTTCGGTATGGCACACACCACAATGACTCACGGCGATTAAAACCTCGGCAGGTCCGGGAGTTGGAATCTCAAGGTTTATGGACTGAACAGGTTCACTTTGCCGGGTAATTTCTCCCAGTTTGGTGATCGCCATGGCTAGCATTTTAGCCATATGAACAGTCTCCTTTACAGATCGTTACCTGTACAATTTAGAAGCGTCGGACATCCGTATCAAGTGCTTTGCGACGCTTCCAATCACCCTCTTATGATGGACTATTGGCGCATCACTTCTTTGCGCATACTGTAAAGAATATATAACACTTCCTCTTGTTCGCGTTGGCCAACGTTATTGCGTGCCAGGGCCGTTAATGCATCGTCGATCGCTGCCATAAATTCTTCGGCCGAAATATTCATATTTTTATGCACACCTACCATGTCTTTACCTTCATAACATTGCGGTCCCCCGGTACCCGTTATGAAAAACGTCGCCGCGCCATGCTTGAGTCGCGCCGGATCTTTATTTTCAAACCGCGTTGAAATAAGCGGATTATCCAAATGCAGGTCAACCAGATCACTTGCTATCGCAGTAATTCCGGTTTGGCCTCCCAGTCTTTCAAATAGTGTTGCAGACATAAATCCTCCTTTGCTTTTTTGAATGGGCTGTACGAACATATACCGTGTTGTTTGACTTGGACTAGTACAGTTTTTGTACTGCAAAGTAGCCCGTCTCGCTCCCCTAATCTCACAGGACAAAGTCCATGCAGCACACATACCAAAGTTCAAATTTCTACGGCCAATACTGTCCTCTCGCCATGTCGGCGGAGTTTTTATGTACCCGCTGGACCATGCTTCTATTGCGCGAACTGCTGTTCGGCTCAACCAACTTTAATGACATCAGCCGCGGCGTACCGCGCATGTCCCGTAGTCTTTTATCGTCGCGACTCAAAGAACTGGTTAAAGTCGGTATAGTTAAAAAGTATGAAGACGAAAAAGGGCAACCCCATTACCGCCTCACGCCAGCGGGTGAGGCGCTGGAACCGGTCGTACTCGGCATGGCTGGCTGGGGTCAGCAATGGTTGAAAGTCGAACCCTCACTTGAAGATATCGACGTAGGATTGCTCATGTGGGATATACGCCGTAACACTCACCCCATACCGGAACTGCCCAATCCGTTTATCGTGGAATTTTTCCTTACCGACGTACCCGAAAATCAAAGCCACCACTGGCTGGTGTTCAAAGATGACCTAGTCGACCTGTGCCACATCGATTACGGCTTTGATGTAGATGTAATGATTGAAGTGTCGGCAAGAAAGCTCACCAAAGTATGGATGGGCTGGGAAAGCATGCAACAGGCGATTAATGAAGGCGAAATGCGGCTACGGGGGAACTCGCGCTACACCCAATTAACGACCGCGTGGCTCGGCCACAGTAGTGTTGCGCATATAGACAAAGTTGAACCTACCTTACGTATCTAGTTAGTGATGGGCTGCACCAAACTCGCCTAACATTCCGTCCAGCTCTGGGCCAGGCCACCTAGTGCGGTTTCTTTATACTTGACCGACATTTCCTGCCCGGTCTGGCGCATGGCTTCAATACAGCTATCAAGCGACATCATATGGCGGCCGCTGCCTTTGAGGGCCAGACTGGCAGCCGTATAGGCTTTGATGGCACCAAAACCGTTGCGTTCGATGCAGGGTATCTGCACCAATCCTTTCACTGGATCGCAGGTCATCCCGAGATGGTGCTCCAGTGCTATTTCAGCCGCATTCTCTACCTGCTGCGGTGTCCCCCCCATCACTTCGCAGAGCCCTGCAGCGGCCATGGCCGCTGCCGAACCAACCTCCCCCTGACAGCCTACTTCAGCCCCCGAGATCGAACTGCGGTGCTTGATTAATCCACCGATGGCAGAGGCCGTCAGCAGAAAGTTTTGCACGTCCTCGACCTTACCACCATTATGAGCCAGATAATATTTGAGTACCGCTGGAATCACACCGGCAGCGCCATTGGTGGGGGCAGTTACAACAGCGTGACCGGCCGCATTTTCTTCGTTAACTGCCATGGCATAGGCGCACAGCCAGTCGTTCATTTGTAGGCGCGCTTCGCCAGCATCGAGCTTATCGAACAGGTCTTTCGCCCTGCGCATAACGTGCAGGCCGCCGGGCAATTCACCCTCGGCTTGCAAGCCTTTCTCGATGCATGTGTCCATAGCGGTCCAAATCAGATCCAGTTTGTAATTCAGATTCTTCTCGGCGCGCTCACGCTGCTCGGCGAGTGCCAGCTCGTTCTCGCGCTTCATGGCAGCTATCGACAGGCCCGATTTTTCGGCCATACGCAACATACTTTGGATCGCACGGCTGCGCTTCTGGCGCGACACCGCGGTGGCCAGCCTGCGCCCCGGCGAACGAGCGGTCCTGCTCAAGGGTCTGCTGGGCCACGAGTGGGACGAGGACCTCGACAACGGCTTCCGGCCCGCCGGCCTGGTCCGGATGTCGCGCACCACCGTCAACAACGTGTCCTACATCCAGGACCACGGCACCGTCTACGCGTCGGGCACTGCCACGCACAGCCTGACGCTTTACA
>JBFHVM010000152.1:0-8076 GCA_041589495.1 Oleiphilaceae bacterium
AGCCCTGTTTGCGCATATACCGGGTCTTCGAGTGCTTATTCCGAGCTCTCCCGCGCGTGCTTACGGCCTGCTATTGGCCGCAATACGCAGCAATGATCCGGTTATTTTTCTTGAACCAAAACGCATATATCGCTCAGCTAAAAGCATTGTAGTCGACAATGGCGAAGCCTTGCCGCTGGACACCAGCTTTGTATTGCGCAAGGGGCGCGACCTGACATTAATTTCGTGGGGGGCAAGTATCAAAGAAACCCTTGAATCTGCGGAGGCGCTGGCGCTTGAGGGAATTCAGACCGAAGTGATCGATGTGGCCAGTGTGTCACCGATTGATTTTGCTCCCTTAATTGCTTCCATCCGAAAGACTGGGCACGCGCTCGTCGTGCATGAGGCTGCGCGACATTGTGGTGTAGGTGCCGAGGTCTGCGCGACCTTGCAGGAGCGGGCCTTTCCCTACCTAAAACAACCCATAGCAAGGGTTACCGGGTACGATACGGTGATGCCATATTTCCGTAACGAACATTATTACCTGCCGGATGTCCGGCGCATTACTCAGGTCGCGCGTGCGATGGTGAGTCCGCAGCGGGAGGTGAGTTATGAAGGAGTTTAAACTTCCCGATCTGGGCGAGGGGCTGCAAGAGGCCGAGCTCATCGAATGGCTCGTGAAACCAGGAGATGTAGTGTCTGTTGACCAGCTGATTGCTATCGTCGAAACAGCTAAAGCCATCGTCGAGTTGCCATCACCTTATGCGGGTACCATTTCACGTCTTTGTGCGGAGGAGGGTGAAACCGTTGATGTAGGTGCTTGCCTCATAGAGTATGACGGAGCGTTGGCCGAACCGACACAAAACTCTCTGTGTAAGCAGGAGCCAGTGACCGAATCGCTTGCTGAGCAGAAAAGTGAAAGCACGAGTGTGTCAGTGGTTGGACAGTTGCAGGAGGCGTCGGTAAATGCCAGCGAAGAGCATTTTGAATTCGGTGGCGTATCAGATATCGAGGACATGCCTGCTCCCAAAATAAGATCGGGCGATCTGATGCCTGCGCCTCCCAAAGTGATGGCGATAGCAAAGAAACTTGGCATACTCGATGTTTTGCAAACCAGGGATTACAGCGCATGGACGATGGAGGCTTTGCTGGCGCTCCACGATCAATCCAGTCGTGTCGAACAGAGTAAAGCAGCAGGCGCTCGCCCGATTAAGCTTAGTGGTGCGCGCAAGGTGATGGCGCAAACGATGACCAAATCGCATCAGCAGGTCCCTGCTGTAACCCTGTTTGATGATGCGGTGATCGATGCATGGGCGGCCGATGAAGATACCACGTTAAGATTAATCCGCGCTCTGACTAAGGGGTGCGCCGCAGCTCCTATGCTCAATGCCTGGTTTGATGAAGAAGAGTTAACTATACAACCGTTTCCGGATGTAAATATTGGTGTGGCAGTCAATTCGGCACAGGGTCTGTTTGTACCGGTTATTCGTTCGGTAGAATCGCTGCAGCCAACGCACATTAGGGAGATTCTCAACAAGCAAAAGGAGCAGGTGAATAACCGTAGTATCAAACCGCAGAAGCTGCTTGGTGCGACGATCAGCCTATCCAATTTTGGTACCCTGTCGGGGCGCTATGCAACGCCGATTATCGTTCCGCCCCAGGTCGCTATTTTAGGCGCGGGAAGAATGCGTCACGAAGCGCTGGTGAAAAATGGCGAGATAGCTGCTGCAAAGGTTTTACCGCTGTCGCTCAGCTTTGACCATCGTGCCGCCAGCGGTGCGGAGGCCGCGTTATTTCTTGCCACAGTGATTGAGGATCTCGAAAAATCGGAATGAGAGCCAGATAGCCAGTATTCGATTACCCAAGGCCGGTGTAATTCGGCGTAATACGCGGTAAACTTGCCAACTTGCTCAAACCGGAATGAGAAAGTAGATGAAGGCCTTGTTGATCGTCGCCGTGGCAGGCTCCCTTGGGGCGCTGGCCCGTTATGCTCTGGTCAACCTGGTTGGGGGTAAGGCGTTCCCATGGGGAACACTTGCGGTCAACATCATTGGGTCCTGTTTGATGGGACTTGCTTATGTCATGATTATGGAACGTCAGGTATGGCCTGCCGAAATGAAACCCCTGGTCATGACGGGTTTTTTGGGGGCGTTTACTACTTTCTCGGCCTTTTCTCTCGAAGCATGGGAGTTGCTCGACAGAGGCGAAGGCTTGCTGGCGCTCGCTTATGTTCTATTATCGGTTGTAGCATGCATTCTGGCGCTCACTCTCGGCGTTTTTGCCGGTCGGGCCAGTCTTTAAACAAATAATTATCGTCATCCACTAATCCGAGACACCTTAAAAGATACAGTATTATGCTAGACGCGAAACTCGTTCGATCCGAAACCCGTCTTGTCGCCGAAAAGTTGGCCAAGAAAAAAACCGATTTCGATGTAGAAGCTTTCGAAAAGCTCGAAGCTCAACGCAAAACCCTGCAAACGCAAACCGAACAACTTCAGAACGAACGTAATTCGCGCTCAAAAGGCATCGGCAAAGCGAAGGCGGCCGGAGAAGATATCGCGCCTCTGATTGCTGAGATGGATGAATTAGGTAATAAACTCGAGGCTTCTAAACAGGAACTGAAAACCGTACAGGATGCCTTTTCGTCCATGCTCGAAGGTCTGCCCAATCTACCCGATGATGACGTACCGGAAGGGGAAACCGAAGATGATAACCAAGAAGTGCGCACCTGGGGAGAGCCTGCGAGCTTTGACTTTGAAGTAAAAGACCATGTCGCGCTGGGCGAGCAGCAGGGCAATATGGATTTTGAAACGGCTAGTAAACTGACGGGTTCCCGTTTCGTCGTTATGCGACGTGAATTGGCTAAACTGCATCGTGCTCTTGCGCAGTATATGCTTGATACGCATACAAACGAAAACGGCTATGAAGAAACGTATTTGCCCTATATTGTGAATGATGAAAGTCTGTTCGGTACTGGTCAGTTGCCCAAGTTCGCTGACGATCTGTTCAAACTGCACGCTGAGCGTGATTTCTACCTGATTCCCACAGCAGAAGTACCAGCAACTAACCTGGTGCGTGACACCATTGTAGACGCTGCTGAATTACCCATTAAACTGGTTTGTCACACGCCATGTTTTCGCAGTGAGGCAGGTTCTTACGGGCGGGACGTGCGTGGTATGATTCGTCAGCATCAGTTCGACAAGGTTGAACTCGTGCAGATCGTTAAGCCCGAAGAATCTGATGCTGCACTTGAAGCCCTGACCGGGCACGCCGAGGGCATTCTACAAGCACTCAAGTTGCCCTATCGTGTCGTTAAACTGTGCGGTGGTGATTTGGGCTTTTCTGCAGCCAAGACGTATGACCTCGAAGTTTGGCTTCCAGGTCAGCAAGCGTATCGAGAGATTTCTTCGTGCAGTAACACGCGCGACTTTCAGGCGCGTCGCATGCAAGCCCGCTTTCGCTGCCCTGAAACCAATAAGCCCCAGTTATTGCATACATTGAACGGTTCTGGTCTCGCGGTAGGTCGAACCATGATAGCTGTGATGGAAAACTATCAGCAAGCTGATGGATCTATCCAGGTGCCAGAGGTATTGCAGCCTTACATGGGCGGCGTCACTGTGATTAATCAGGGGTAAACCTTGGACTTTCTTCCTCTTTTTTTCGACCTGAAAGATCAGCAAGTGCTGGTCTTTGGTGAAACGGCGGCTGCGACCCGAAAGGTAGAGCTGCTGTTGCGTGCACAGACCAAAGTATTTTGGGTATGCAATGCCATACCTGACGGTTTGGTCGATCATCCCGAACAATCACTGGAGAGAGTCAATGATCCCGAGTTAGCGCCTTGGGAACAGGTGCACATGGTGGTGGCGGCAACCGAAGACGAGCAGGAAGACGAGTTGATCGCTCAACGCGCCATAGAATTGCGGTTGCCGGTAAATGTGGTCAACAGACCACATTTAAGCAGCTTTATTTTTCCCTCGATTATTGATCGCTCTCCTGTGTTGGCCGCAGTCGCCAGTGGCGGAGAGTTGCCGGTGCTGACACGCTTGTTGCGTAATCGGCTCGAATCAAGCATTCCTCATGCCTATGGTCGACTCGCTTTGTTGGCCAAGCGTTACCGAGAGCAGGCACGCAAGGCGCTACCCAGTATCAATGCGCGTCGCCGCTTCTGGGAAGGCGTTTTGGAGGGACGATTTGCAGACTTGGTGTTTTCGGGCCGAGAGCGCGAAGCGGAAGAGTTATTGCATGAGGCCTTGGAGCAGGCCACCGAAGATCAAACACCGGTTGGTGAGGTGTATCTCGTTGGTGCCGGCCCAGGTGACCCCGATCTGTTAACCTTTAAGGCGCTCCGCTTAATACGGCAGGCCGATGTTGTGCTTTATGATCGTCTGGTCTCGGAGCAAATCATGGCCCTTGTTCGCCAGGATGCCGAAAAAATAGACGTCGGTAAGGCACGGAGTAATCACACCTTGCCACAAGACTCCATTAATGATCTGTTGATAGAGCATGCCAAACAGGGTAAGCGTGTGCTGCGGCTTAAGGGGGGCGACCCCTTTATTTTTGGTCGCGGTGGCGAAGAGATAGAAAAACTGGCTGAGCAGGGTGTTCCGTTTCAGGTAGTCCCCGGCATAACAGCTGCTTCGGGCTGCGCGGCATATGCTGGAATTCCGCTCACGCATCGGGATTACTCCCAGTCAGTGCGTTTTATCACCGGCCATTTGAAAGATGATAGCTGTAACTTGCCCTGGAACGAGTTTGTCCATCCGCACCAAACGCTGGTGTTTTATATGGGTCTAGTTGGCTTGCCTATTATTACGCGCGAATTAATCGCGCACGGCATGGCGAATACCACTCCGGTAGCACTGATTTCAAAGGGAACCACGCGCGATCAACGTGTACTTGTCGGAGACCTCTCAGATATCTCGGAACTTGCTGTAGAGGAGGGGGTTAAGGCGCCAACGCTAATTATCATTGGCGAGGTCGTTAACCTGCGCTCCAAGCTGAACTGGCATGATTAATCGCCAGCGATCACATGTAACAACATTTAGCATTCTGCTGTGATTCTGTAGTAATCCGCTGCACCTCACAGCAGTCTTTCTTGCCGCGCGCAATACTTCACGAAAGTCAATCATCCTATGGGGTACTGCCCCCGAAGTAAGGAGTTATTCGTGAGTCGAATGCCGGCAAACCTGCTTAAGATGCGTGTGATCTATGATCTGCCAGTCCATTTATATCGGCAAGATCAGCCAGACCCCGAAACCATGAAGAGCCCCGGAGCGCGCCTGTCGTTTCTTAAATTTCTACGGCAGGATAAAGCCCCCGAGTCGATCCTAACCTTGACAAACAATAAGCGCAAAATGGATTTCAATGCGGCAATTTGGCTGGAGTTTGCCGAATCTCCCGATAAGCCCATTTCGTTGTGGTTGATGTGTGAGGATGAGAAGGGTTGTCATGCCGAGTTAGTCGATGAACAGCGTGTTTTGGGTGGCACCTCCCTGATGCTTTCGGGCAATGTGAGGGTCACAGCGCGGGGAGAAATTAAATCCTTGAGGCTCGCCTGTGCTGGCTTTGCGGACGAAGTACGCTTCCGGCTTGGTGATCATCATGTCAAACTACTTAGCGAGAATGCAGCGCATCGCCGTGCTTCCTGACGACTAACTCTTATTCGTGCCGGTACCATGCTGAGCGTGGTGCTGGCGTTCAGCCTCATCCTTTGCATCATTGGCCGATATCGCCTTTGACTCAAAGCGCGCCATTAACATACTCTCGAAGCTTACCGCAGTTTTCAGCGGATTGGTCAGTATGGGTATTTCGCTATTACTAATGTCTTTATGTTGATCAATCATCACGCGTTACTCCTACCAAATTCGCTTTGTGTGCAGCGAACTATACTTCGCCACAAGATGTCTGTTATTAAGCGAAGTGCGTGCCAATAACTAAGTTATTGAAATTGCGTATATTGTGTCAGCAAGCGGACAGTCAAAAAGGTAGAAGGTGACATAAATTGTCACGTTTTGACCGGTCATAAAAAAGCCGCCTCATTAGGCGGCTAATCGATTCGGTATCAGGCTATCCGCGCTTTGGCAGAACATCCTTTAGTTTGTCATGCATATCCAGAATCGCTTTTTCGGTCGTTTCCCAATCGATGCAGGCATCCGTTACCGAAACGCCATATTGCAATTCAGTTAAATCCTGAGGAATAGATTGGTTGCCCCAGTTAAGATTGCTCTCAATCATCAAGCCGACAATCGACTTATTGCCCTCGAGAATCTGATGCGTTGCGTCCTGCATTACCAGTGGTTGCAGAGCAGGGTCTTTGTTGGAGTTAGCGTGGGAGCAATCGATCATGATGTTTTTCTGCAGGCCGGCTTTATCCAAGGCCTGTTCGCATAGCGCGACACTGACAGAGTCGTAATTAGGTTTACCACCGCCACCGCGCAAAACAACGTGTCCGTAAGGGTTGCCCTTGGTGCGGACAACCGATACCTGACCTTCGCGGTTAATTCCCAAAAAGCTGTGTGGGTGCGCAACTGATTTGAGGGCGTTAACCGCCACGTCTAATCCGCCATCAGTACCATTCTTAAACCCAATGGCAACTGAGAGACCGCTACTCATTTCGCGATGCGTCTGTGATTCGGTGGTACGTGCGCCAATAGCAGACCAGCTGATGGTGTCTTGCAGGTATTGTGGTGAAATGGGATCGAGCGCTTCTGTTGCTGTTGGCAGGCCGATCTCAGCAATATCGATAAGCAGGCGTCTCCCAATGTGCAGACCCTCTTCAATTTCGAAGCTGTCATTGAGGTGAGGGTCGTTGATTAGCCCCTTCCAGCCTACCGTGGTGCGCGGCTTCTCAAAATATACGCGCATCACCAGATATAGGGTGTCGGATACCTTATCGGCTAACTGTTTAAGTTTTTGCGCATACTCTTTTGCCGCGTCAACGTCGTGTATCGAACAGGGTCCAACCACCAGAAACAGGCGATGATCTTTGCGATCAAGTATGTTGTTAATGGTTTCGCGCCCGTGCGCTACGGTTTCAATCGCTTCGGGGCTCAGTGGGATTTCTTCTTTTAATTGCTCAGGAGTTACTAGGATTTCCTGGCTTTCCACATTTACATTATCTAATTTCGATGTCATGAACTTAACCTACTTCTACCAGTGCTTACCTGGTCCTGCGGACAGGCTTCATACTTGGGGCTCGCTTGCGGAGTGATCCTTATTACCCATAACTGTTGGGCGGTCGCTAATGTTGCGCTATTCACCTCCTCTTTGCAACGCATGGGCCGTGCATGGGTCAATAAACCTCGAAAAAAACAGCGCAATCCTCGAGCTTGGCTATACTAATGGTAACCCTTCAATAAGATAATAGTTTTAAGACAAGTCATTGTCTTTGTTCGGATTTTATCCTAGTGACTACAGAGCGTAACAGCGCCTCCATTAAAAAACTCACGGCCTCTTTACGTGTTCCCGAATTCAAGTATGACCTTGGTGAACAGCGGGCCAAAGTGCTGTCTATTGCGAGTCGCGAAAAACTCTGCTCGTTATGGCGGCAGGGCGAACACGAGTCTCTTGCGCAGTTATTGCGAGAGCAGGCAGAGTTTAAGCCGCTGCCTCCCGAGATCATTAATCTGGCCTTTGTTGCGGATCGAATATTCGATGTTTGGCACAGAAAGAGTGCCTTGCACGAGGAACTCAATGCGAGCCTTTTTCCGCTGCGGGTGATTTGGATGGCTTTATCTAGCAACAACCCAGACGACTTGGATCGGTTTACGCAACTCATCGACCGTATTTCAGGCTTTTGTATTGGCTGGATGCCTCATCCGGAACGCTCCAAGAAAATTGTTCTCGAAGCTTTGGACCAAGTCATGGACCTATTGCGTAATACGTTAAGTGTAACGCAAACCGAAGAGATCTGGGCTGCCTTCGAACATGCACAAGGCAACAAGGTTGAAAGGCTATGCAGTCGTTTGATTGAAACGGAGCGTAATCTAGGGAAAGTGCGCTTCGATCGCTGTTGCGCGATTAGGGTCATTAATAACCTGGCTAAAAAACGGACAATGCCCGATAGCGTTTGGCGGTTCGTTAGCGAGTATTCCCAGA
>JBFHVM010000153.1:0-8032 GCA_041589495.1 Oleiphilaceae bacterium
CTCTTCAAACTCGCCACGGAACTTGGCCCCCGCAATCAGCGAGCCCATGTCCAGCGACAGCAGGCGCTTGTCTTTCAAACCATCGGGCACTTCGCCATTTACAATACGCTGAGCCAAGCCTTCAACGATGGCGGTTTTACCCACACCGGGCTCACCAATCAGCACGGGGTTATTCTTGCGACGACGCTGCAATACCTGCACGGTACGGCGAATTTCGTCATCGCGCCCAATCACCGGGTCGAGCTTACCTTCGGCCGCGCGGGCGGTCAGATCGACGGTAAATTTATCGAGCGATTCGCGATGTTCCTCTGCGCCTTGATCGTTCACAGACTCACCCCCTCTCACTTTTTCAATTGCGCCTTCTACAGCCGCTTTATCAATATCGAACTTTTTCAGCAGAGCGCCCAGCGCGCCTTTGTCGTCTATGGCTGCCAGCAAAACAATTTCGCTGGAGATAAACTGGTCGCCGCGCTTTTGAGCATATTTGTCTGCCATATTGAGCAAACGCCCAAGATCGTTCGACATATGAATATCGCCATCACTGCCCTGCACTGTGGGCAACTGATCCACCAAACGCCCCACTTCTGCACGAATGGCTTTCACATCAGCATTCACTTGTCGCAGCAGCGCCGTTACACTGCCCTTCTGATCGAGCAGCACCTGCATCAGATGCACCGGCTCAATAAAGGCGTGATCTTTGCCCAAGGCAACCGACTGCGCATCGGAGAGCGCCATCTGAAGACGGCTGGTCAAACGGTCTATTCGCATACTTTTCACCCTCAGGATCGCGGCACCAGCAAGCGCCACAGAAATTTTAAACTAGGGATTAAATGGGTCTGGCAGATACATAATTCAAGATGGCGCGACAAATTTTTGACAGAAAAAACATCCCAGCCTGGATTTTGGTACTCCAGAGCATATTGCTCGCGGCATCCATCAGCCTAATCCATAGCATTGATGAACGGCACTTTTTTTGGGCCAGCATCAAGAATAGTGGCCATGCCTTGGTATTTTTCCAATTTACTTATTTCGTACTGGGCTGCCTGCTGTTGCGCAGAACGCTATCTACTGCGCATATTCTTGTTGTCTGCCTGACGGCATTTACTCTGGGGATTGTGATTGAATTCGTGCAACCGCTGGTGGGCCGGCAGGCCAGCCTGCTTGATGCGTTTTACAACCTTTTGGGCTGCGCGGCGGCAGGACTTTGCATGCTTCGCCACCAGCTTGGCAAGCCCCTGGTATGCGTCAGTAGCGCAAGCATGTTACTTGCCGTGAGCCTTATTCAGCCCGGTATTTATGGCTTGGAAACACAACGACAACGCGCACAACTGCCGACGCTTCTGGACTGGGAGCAGCCGCTCAATCGGCTCTATTGGCAGCCCAGTCAGTCCAGCCATGCTACCCTCAGCGCACCACCACGAGATTGGCCAACCGAGGCCCGACAAGTCGCCCGTATCGACCTCATGCCAGCAAAATACCCCGGTATTAGCCTGCAACACCTCTGGCCCAACTGGACGAACTATAAAACGTTGGAAGTGGAACTATGGTCAAAGGAAAAAACCACATTTGACCTAGTCGTACGCATTCATGATAACGAACATAATCACGAACTCACGGATCGTTATAATCGTGCCTTTACCATTACGCCAGGCCTGAACAGGCTGAGCATTCCACTCACAGACGTCCAGTCAGCACCCGCCACGCGTAGCATGCAACTGGATCAAATCGCCGAAATCATTCTTTTTGCTATGGAGCCGGTAAGTAGCCGTAGTTTTTATCTGGGCCCAGTCCGACTGGATGGCTAATTGGCGCTGAGCCAAATCAGACTGGCCATACGGCCGGAAGCTGCGCCCTGCCTACGGTAGGAATAAAAACGCTCCGCATCACTGTAGGTACAAAAGCCACCACCATATACCTGCTTCACACCAGCTCTTTGCAGGCGCTGCCTCGCAAGTTCGTATAAATCAGCGAGATACTTATTGTCATGCTGCACTACGAAGCATGCCTCGGCACACGCATCCTGGTCACAAAACGCAGCACGCACCTCAGAGCC
This sequence comes from Oleiphilaceae bacterium, assembly GCA_041589495.1. Taxonomy (GTDB): domain Bacteria; phylum Pseudomonadota; class Gammaproteobacteria; order Pseudomonadales; family Oleiphilaceae; genus PZPK01. The sequence goes on from JBFHVM010000153.1 coordinate 2,054, forward strand.
CACTTCAAAATGCGCAGGCCCAATGGCCGGCCCCAACCAGGCGATCACCTGTTCTGGTTTTTCGAAGCGCTCCAGAGTTGCCTCGATCACGCCCGATGCCAGCCCGCGCCAACCGGCATGCACCGCAGCCACCGTTTGCCCCGCAGCATCGCAAAGTAAAACAGGCAAACAGTCGGCAGTCATCACCGCGCAGACTCTATCCACTTGCTGCGTAAACACAGCATCTGCCTGAGGCAGCTTACTGGGATCAGCCTCCACGACACGCTTACCATGCACCTGTTCCAACCAGCAAAATTCGTTGGTATTTTTGCCCAAAATTCGGGCCAAGGCACTACGATTTGCGGCCACGCGCTCGGGGCCATCATCCACATGCTGGCCCAGATTCATCGCGGCGTAGGGCCCCTTACTGATGCCGCCCTCCCTTGTCGTCACAAAAGCCCGCACATTGGCTGGTGCAGGCCAATCGGGCAACAGCCAGGTCTCGGGCAAGCCGTTCAAGCTCATGGCTCAGCGGCGTCCTGTCGTAAACTGGCCAGCATGGCCTCAAAGTCGGCGGGTAGCTCACTGCCCCACTCGCACCATTCGTCTGTTTCGGGATGCTGCAGGCGCAACACCCGGGCATGGAGGGCTTGCCGCTTGAATCCACGCAAGGCTTCTTTGAGCTGCTCCGTACAACCCGCCGGCAGCTTGAGACGGCCCGCATACACCGGATCGCCAATCAGCGGATGATTAATGTGTGCCATATGTACACGAATCTGGTGAGTACGGCCAGTTTCGAGCTTCACACGCACATGGCTGTGCGCACGAAAGCGTTCCAATAAGCGATAGTGCGAAACGGCCGGTTTACCGTGCGGAGTAACCGCCATTTTCTTGCGGTTTTGGCTATGACGGGCAATGGGTGCATCGACCGTACCTCCGCCGGTCAGTACACCCGCCACCAGCGCCTCGTATTCACGCCCCATGGTGCGCTCCTGTAGCTGGTGGACCAGATGTGCATGGGCAGGCAAGGTTTTGGCTACCACCATCAGGCCGGTGGTTTCTTTATCGAGCCGATGGACGATGCCCGCACGCGGCACGTTTTCCTGTTCCGGATTGTGATGCAACAAGGCATTGACGAGAGTACCGTCAGGGTTCCCCGCTGCCGGATGTACCACCAGCCCCGCCGGCTTATTGATCACCATAATCGAGGAATCTTCGTGTACGATATCCAGAGGAATATCCTGCGCCACCCAGTCACCCTGTGCTTCCTGCTCGGCACACACCTCAATCAGATCATTCACCTTGACCTTTTCTTTTGGTTTCACAGTTTGACCGTTTAGCCTCGCAGCCCCCTGCTTAATCCACTGCTGAAGGCGTGAACGTGAATAATCTGGCATTAATTCGGCCAAGACCTGATCAAAACGCAGCTCGGAATGCTCCAATGCCACTACAAAATCTGCTTCTACTAATTGAGTCATGTTTCTCCGGGTGTCGCGCGCGCAAGGGGTGTCGCCTTTTACGGTAGCGCACCCTATAATGCAATCAAGCTGCGATTATACGCGCTTCACCGAACAACTCGAATTCTTAGTCCAACACGCATCATCGTGCCCCAATGCAAGTAGTTCACACCATGAAAAAAATTGTTCAATTCTGCTGCCTGAGCCTGCTCGTAGGTTTGTTCAGTGCCTGCAGCACCACGCCTGAGCGCGAGGCCACCGAGCAGGAGTTGTATGAAGATGCACGCCGCGCCATCAAGCTGCGCAACTTCAACCAAGCCACCATCGCGCTTGAAGAACTCGAATCACGCTTTCCCTTCGGTAAATACGCCGAGCAGGCGCAGCTAGACCTGGTCTATGCGCGATACAGCAGTCTCGACCTGGACGGCGCAATTCTGGCCGCAGAACGATTTATTCGCCTGCACCCACAAAGCCCTAACGTGGATTACGCTTACTACATCAAGGGCATTGCCAACTACCACCTCGATTTGGGTGTCGCCAGTCAGTACTTTCCCATGGTAGATGTGAGCGCCCGTGATCCCGGCCATATGCGCACAGCCTTCAATGACTTTACCGAGCTGGTTGAGCGCTTTCCCGAAAGTCGCTACGCCGCCGATGCTCGCCAGCGTATGCTGCAAATCCGCAATCGTCTCGCCGACTACGAATTGCATGTGGCGCGCTATTACGTAAAACGTGAAGCCTATATCGCAGCCGCCAATCGTGCTGCCTACGTGGTCAAACACTTCCCCAACACACCAGCGGTAGAAGATGCACTCATCATGATGATCGAGCTATACCGGCTACTTAAACTCAATGAGCAGGCCAGTGATGCTCTGGCTGTGCTGGCTGCCAATTTCCCCGATGGCAAAGGCTTTGATAAGAACATGCGCTTTAAACCCCAAGCCATTGAGAAACATCGCCGCAGCCTGAAAAGCGTGATCACCTACGGTTTGATTGAAGATTAGGGTAACAGGAAGCCAATTATGAGTATTACTCGGGAACATATTATTGCAGAAATGCGGGTTGCGCCCACCATTGATCCTCAGCAAGAGATTGAACGACGCGTAAACTTCATCAAACAGACTCTGCTCAACTCGGGCCTCAAAACTCTGGTTTTAGGCATCAGCGGAGGGATAGACTCCTCCACTTGCGGCCGACTTGCGCAATTGGCGGTCAACGAGTTAAACGAAGAACAGAACTCTGCTGACTATGCGTTTATTGCCGTACGTTTGCCCTATGGCACACAGGCCGATGAAGCCGACGCCCAACTGGCGCTCAACTTTATTCAGCCCACCAAAAGCATTGCGATCAACGTAAAACCCGGCACCGATGCCATTCACGATGAAGTGTTCAAGGCCTTGGGCGACGTGAATGCCGGTAGCAGCCATATAGACTTCGCCAAAGGCAATACGAAGGCTCGCGTGCGCATGGTGTCGCAATATTACGTAGCGGGCTTACTGGGTGGACTGGTGCTGGGAACAGACCATTCAGCAGAAAACATCACCGGTTTTTACACCAAGTATGGCGACGGCGCAGTTGATCTGATTCCATTATTCGGCCTGAACAAACGTCAGGTACGCCTGCTGGCCGACACAATGGGCGCACCAGAACGACTGATCACCAAAGCCCCCACTGCCGACCTGGAATGTGAAGATCCGGGCAAGGAAGATGAGCATGCGCTTGGCGTCAGCTACGATCAGATTGATGATTTTCTGGAAGGTAAAGCGGTCGAAAAACACGTAGAGGAAAAACTGATTGCGCTGTATCGCGCGACGCAGCATAAACGCCAGCCGATTCCAACGGTTTATGACCTGGAAGAGAGCGCCTAAAACACCGCACGAAAATTAAAAAGGCGGGCTAGAGCCCGCCTTTTTAATAATCTTTAGCCCACTATATCCAGCAGTTCGATCTCGAAAACCAGTGCCTGATAAGGGCCAATGTCACCACCTGCACCGCGCTCACCATAGGCAAGGTTATAAGGGATGTAGAGCTTCCACTTGGAACCTACTTTCATTTTTTGCAGAGCTTCGGTCCAGCCTGCAATCACGCCACCAACAGGAAACTCCGTGGGTTCACCACGATCATAGGAGCTGTCGAACTGCTTGCCGTTGATCAGCGTACCGCGATAATGCGTGCGCACAACACTGTTGGAGTCTGGCGTATCGCCCTCACCTTCAGAGATCACTTCGTATTGCAGGCCAGTATCGGTTACCTGAACCTCATCTCGCTTGGCATTTTCTGCCAGGAAAGCCTCTCCTTCAGCCGCAAACTCTTTAGCAGCCTCGGCCTGAGCAGCCTGCACTTTTTGCTGAATGACCTGGAAGGCAGCATTGATGTCATCACCGGGGATACGCGGTGGCTGGCCATTGAAGGCATCTTCTACGCCGGCCAGAGCCGCTTGCAGATCCACTCCTTCAAATACAGATGCCAATTGCTGCCCCATTTGCAAGCCAATGCCGTAGGAGGCTTTGGACTCGTCATTGTTCAAGTCTAATTCAGACATAATCACTCTCGTTTAAATAGTTGAAGGCTTAATGGTATGGGCACTTTCAACAATTCAAAGGGGCGATGCGAAATAATCTACCTTCAGACACTGGTTTGTTTTTCAAATGCGCGCGCAAATTGCAGATAACGTTTGCGGTTTACTCCCATATCGGAATACCCGGCACGACTCGCAGAACGGAAGTGCAGACGCTGTTCGGCTGCATCAAAAAACAGTTCCACATCATCGCGGAAACGCATGAGAGGCGTTTTAAATACGGCATACAGGTAAGAATGCTCCTGCTTCACCAGTTTTGCACCGGGCATTTCACTCAATACGCGTGCAGCGACATCGATAGGTGCATCCACATTGCTACAATCCAGCGCTGCCACGCGCTTGCGCTCATCTGTCGCCTGACTGGACACAGCATTAGGTTTGGGGCCCAGTGCTGTAAACTGTCCACTGTTCACACCTAGTTTGGGCTGACGCAGATTCTGTATCAGCAACAACACCGGAATAATCGACAATAACCACCACCAACTCATGGAAAGGAACTCCTTAAATACCTGATCACATACCCGCCAATTATAACGCGTTAAATGTTATGCGCAATTATATAGCGCACTATATATTTAATTAAAAATAAGCCCCGCTTGTATTAAGAGCGGGGCAACAAAGGTCGCCGCGGCTCAGTTCATCAAATTACGGTAGGTCGGAACAATACGTGACATCCCCTCCAGCGACACATCGCTACGAAAAGTCTCGCTACGAGGCTCTCGATCAGGGAAAAATCCCATAAAGAATTCCAGCTGTTTGCCTGCAGCGAGCGTATCGAGCCAATCGCCTTCGAGAACCCCAATGTTATTCCCTTCGATTTTACTGAAAGGAATCAACTCGCCACCATCGATGCGTACGCCTGTTTCACCGGGTTTGGAATCGATATCCGAGGAACTGTTAACCAGAATCCGGTCATCCATCACCGTCACCCAGATTTGTGACATGTAACCGGCTTTACCCATTTCCCAAGTGGGCGTACTGATCACAATATCTTTATCCAACAGGGCCTCACCGCGCTTAATCTTCCAGATCCCATGGCTTACTGGCAAATCAGCGCGGCTAACATCAAATGCCTTACCTTTTACTTTTAACTTCTTCTGGGGTGCGGCCAACGATGCTACGGCAGCCGCTGCTTTGTCTGCAGCACTCCGCTGTTCCTGTTTGGGCGCTTCGGGCTGCGCACTCTCCTGGGCCTCTGGAGCAGTTTCGGTCTTTGCAACAGCAACCTGATGAGCCTGGTGGGAATCCACCTCTGTCTCAAGCTGCTCTGTATTCTGTGCAGGTGCCGACGCCTCGACTACTGGCTCAGGGCTGGCAGAGGCCTTTTCCGACTGTCGGACGACCTCTTCCTCAATAACCTTTGGCTGTTTAGTCGCGGTTTGTTTTTCTGCAACATCATTAGTGGCGTCGCCCCCCAAAGATGCCATCATGGCATCTGCCTTCGTTACTTTCTGCTCACGGCTCTTCTGAACTTCCTGCTCAGTCTGATCAGTCGCCTTTGTCGCGTTTTCAGTTTGTGCTACTGGCGTGACGGTTTGCTGTTGCGCTTGCTGACTGGCACAGCCCGCCCCCAATAACAAACTGGCTCCAGCTGCCAGGCCGATGAGTTGTTTTGACATACTGCTTTGCTTGGCACGGAGTACTCCGCCATTACCGAATTGGTCTGTATCTCGCATCTCGCCCTCGATCCTTTCACTTTGCTATGCTCGCTTATCCCCGCCTGCGCCTGTTCGGCATCGACTATAAACCTCACTAGCCTGGGGCCAATATTTTTATTGCTCTTAATTGAAGTGTAGCTATCTCACACGAATCACAAGTCGATACAACAATCTGTCACAAAAATAGACAAAGTATGCCGTAATTGATCTGCATCAATAGGACACCTGACACGGTTTGATACAGATCAATCGGGGTCGCTGCAGAACGCTTTAGACTACCTGTAAATACATGGCAAAAGAGGCACAC
>JBFHVM010000154.1:0-8024 GCA_041589495.1 Oleiphilaceae bacterium
CTCCGTGGTGACACCAGGGCGCCACTGATCACGAGGCTTAAGCTGAATAAAGGTTTCGATCATGGTCAACGGTGCCGGATCGGTCGCAGTTTCGGCCCGACCAATTTTGCCGAACACACGATCCACTTCAGGCACCGTGGCGATCAGTTTATCCGTCTGCTGCAACAACTCACGTGCCTTGCCGATCGACAAACCGGCATAGGTGGTGGGCATGTACATCAAATCGCCCTCATCCAAGGGCGGCATAAACTCGCTGCCCAGATCTTTGGCAGGCATTAACCCCACCACCATGACCAGCACACTCAGCAGGACAACCGCGATGGGAAAACGCAAGACGCCGTGAATCACGGGACGATACAGGGCCGTTAGCAAGCGATTGAGCGGGTTCTTATGTTCAGCAATGATCCTGCCACGTATACAGTACCCCATAAGCACCGGCACCAGCGTAATGGCCAGTCCGGCCGCCGCTGCCATGGCGTAGGTCTTGGTGAAGGCCAGCGGCGCAAACATCTTGCCCTCCTGCGCTTCGAGCGTAAACACCGGTAAAAAGCTCATGGTGATGATGAGCAGCGAAAAGAACAGGGGCGGCCCTACTTCGCTCGCTGCCTGCGCCATCACTTCCCAGCGGTTTTCTTTGGTCACTTCAGTGCGTTCGAGATGCTTATGCACGTTCTCGATCATCACAATGGCCCCATCCACCATCGCCCCAATGGCAATGGCAATACCGCCCAGCGACATGATATTGGCGTTAAGCCCCTGCTGGTACATCACCACAAACGCCACCAATATGCCCACCGGCAAGCTGAAAATGACGACCAGCGAAGAACGCAGATGAAAGAGGAACAAGGCGCAAATCAAGCTGACGACAATGAATTCTTCGAGCAGTTTTTCGTAAAGATTATCGATGGCCCGGGTAATCAGCGAAGAACGGTCATAGGTGGGGATGATTTCAACGCCACTGGGTAAACCACTTTCGAGAGCTTCGAGCTTGGCCTTGACCCCATCGATGACCTTTTGCGCGTTCTCGCCAAAGCGCATCACAACAATACCGCCAACTACTTCCCCTTCACCATCGAGCTCCGCGATACCGCGTCGCATCTGAGGACCTTCAGAAACACGGGCCACATCTTTTAAGCGCAGAGGTACATTATCGGGCCGCAAGCCCAGTGCAATCTCCTCAATATCCGACACGGACTGCAAATACCCGGTGACACGCACCATGTATTCTGCTTCGCCCATTTCAACCACCGACGCACCGCTTTCCTGATTGGCCCGCTTCAAGGCCATGGCAACGTGCGCTAAGGGAACGTTGTGGGCACGCAATTGTTGCGGATCGACCTCCACCTGATACTGGCGCACCATGCCGCCGACAGTCGCCACTTCCGACACGCCTTCGACAGTTTGCAGTTCGAACTTGAGAAACCAGTCCTGAATACTGCGTAGGTCTGTCAGTGAGTGCTGACCGCTACGATCAACAAGAGCATAAAGGTACACCCAGCCTACGCCCGTGGCGTCTGGACCGAGCTGCGGGCGCGCAGAAGCCGGAAGTTTTTCGGACACCTGGCTGAGATACTCAAGCACCCGCGAGCGTGCCCAGTAGATATCGGTGCCGTCCTCAAAAATCACATAAACATAAGAGTCGCCGAAAAAGGAGAAGCCGCGCACCGTAATGGCACCGGGTACCGACAACATGGCGGTAGTGAGTGGATAAGTAACCTGATCCTGCACCACTTGAGGCGCCTGCCCCGGATACGAGGTTTTAATAATCACCTGCACATCAGACAAATCAGGAATTGCATCCACTGGCGTATGCTTGACCGCCAACACGCCAGCACCAACTACTAACACGGTCAGTAACAGGATAAATCCGCGATTGGCAATCGAGGCGCGAATGACTTTCTCAATCATTGCATGCCTCCCGCGCCGCCGTGATGTTCCATAAGAGATTCAATACGAAAGTCGTAGTTATCTCCGACCCACAGCATAAAGTGCACGGTCTCACCAGGCTTGAAATCGCTGGTAGACAGGCCTTCGGCCAAGGGGAAGTCCATGGTCATTTGGGGCCAATCGAGCTCGGGGATCGGGTCGTGGGTAAGTTTTACCATCCCCATGGCAGGCATCACCTGATCTACAACGCCCATCGCATGGACTAACCGCTCCTGGGCGCCGGGGTCCGCTGAACCATGATCCATCGAACCATGATCCATCGAACTATGATCCATCGAACTATGATCCATCGAACTATGATCCATCGAACTATGATCCATCGAACTATGATCCATCGAACTATGATCCATTGAGGCATGATCCATACGGGCCAGCTCGGCTTCGATATTGGACTCTGAATCAATGAGGAATTGTGCCGAGGTCACCACTTTATCGCCGCGGCGCAAGCCAGTGCGCACCGCAACGACGGGTTTATCGTTATAAAGCCCCTGCTCACCGGGCTCGATAATGACTGATTCAAACCGCCCCTCACCTAAGGCTTTCACTACTCGGGCATGACGCGCACCATAAATCACCGCCGCACGAGGAATAAGCAATTGTGCTCGGTCACCGGGCGTCTCCAGTTCCACGCGCGCAAGCATATTGGGTTTAAGTTGATGATCAGAATTCAATACGCGGATGCGCAGGGGCAAGGTGCGAGATTTAGGATCGACGATAGGCTCTATGTAATTGACCATGCCATACCATTGTTTGTCGTCAAGTCCCCATAGCGAAACGCTTGCAGACTGCCCCTGATACACCTGATGCGCGGCACTTTCATACACATTAGCTTTCACCCAAACCGATTCGAGCGTAGCAAGACTCATCACTTCGGTGGCCGGTTTAATAAACATGCCCTGCCTTACATTCAGTGACTTCACAATGCCATCACTGACCGCAGTCACTTTAACCCGTTGCTCCACACGTTTAGCCTTGGCCAGACCGTCGATCTGCGCCGCACTCAGACCAAGCGCTTGCAGACGTGCTGCTGAGGCTTTCACCAATGCCCTGTTGCCACTTTTCACCGCTGCCAGATATTCTTCCTGAGCACTCACCAAAGCCGGCGAATACAGTTCATACAACACCTGACCGGCGCGCACGGGGTCTCCGGCTGCAGCCACATTGAGTCGCTCGATCCAACCATCAACACGACTATGGACGTGCCGGATGCGACTCTCGTCAAAATCGACAGTACCGACTGTTTCAATATGTTTTACCAAAGGCGCTTCAATCACCGCAGCCGTTTTCACGCCAAGATTGTTCACCACTGCAGGGGAAATACGAACGGCATTGTCGTCATCGCCAGCCACGTCTTCTTCGTAAACCGGTACCAGATCCATGCCCATCGGCGATTTACCGGGACCGTCCCGCCGATAGTTTTTGTCCATCGGTGCGACCCAATACAGCGGCTTTTTCTCAGTCGACTCTTCTGTGGAAGTTAGATTGTTAGATCCATGACTTATCATCGGCGCGATATATATATGACCAAGCCAACCTAGTCCTAAGCCGATAATTAGCGTAATAATGACTTTCATGGTGTGTGAGACTCCTTGCTGTGGTGGTAGGCCGTGCGGTCGTTCGTTGGCGATGACTGTTCAAACGCATTGGTATGCCAGTACGCTAGCTGCGCGAGATTTTTTTGTACTTCGACCAGTAGCTGCTGCTCGGCTATGCGCGCGAGCTGTTCTTTTCGATAAAGCTCACTCACGCGCTTAAAGTCACCACGATCTGCCTGATAGGCCTGTAAGGCGGCTTCTTTTTGTTCACCCAACAGCGGAAGCACATCCTTCTGATAGAGCCCCAGCTGGGCTCGCAAGCGTTGTGCCTGGACCTGTAACTTGCGATATTGCTGACTGACGCGAATCAGGTAATCATCGAGCCGCAACTGCTCAGCCCGCCCCCGGGCTTGCGCTGCTTGTACCTCGCCATCCACGCGGCCCGGTGAGAACAAAGGCAGTTGTACGGAGACCCCTGCCGACGCGAAGTCCACCCGATCACTGCCGTCCATGTTATCGCCTTGACGCATGCCGTAACTGATTTCAAAGCCCCACATAGGCTGGTAGGCCTGTTCCGCCATGCGCACATTCTCGTAGGCAATCGCGCGACGCGCCTCAAGCACCCTGTACTCCGCGTGTTGAGTAAAATCAGGAAACTCCATGAGGTCAAGGTGGAGCTCGGCCAGCTCTCCCGCCACTTCTCCATCCAGTTTTTGCGCGGCTAAGCGGTCCAGTTCAAATCTGAAATGTAGATAATGGCGAGAAGCTTCGATTTCCATCTCTTCAAGTTTCAGCAAATCTAGCTGCGCACCCAGCAGGTCACTCTGGTCGCGCGCACCCACCTGATACAGGGAGTCGATAAAATCAATCACCTGCTCCAGAAACACGGCGTCTTCGCGCAACAGGGCTTGTTTCTTTTGCCAAAACCAGGCGTCGAGCCAGGCCAGATGTATATCCTTCTGCAAAGCGGCCCAGTACGCCTGTTGTTGCCAATCTGTGTGTTGCGCCCGCGAACTCAATACATTTTGCTGGATAGTGAGGGATTCGCCTCTGGGCAGCATTTGCTTTATACCCGCACGGACCTGTGTCATGGGCTCCTGATTCATTTGGAAAGAGTCTATGGGTAAATTTTGTGCCGCCAGAAACAGTGTGGGATCGGGCCAATAGTCCACCGATCGGGACAGCTCAACATAAGCCTGTTTCTCCTCATTAAAGCGCGCTAGGGCCGGATCGGCTTGTTTGGCGAGCTCTATCACGCGTTGCAAGGTCAACACCTTACCATCAGCAAGTACCGGGGCAGAGAGTGTGACACTCAGCCACACAGGTACGAAAAGAAGGCCGAGCCTTTTAAGGGCAGCAAAATAAGTTTGGGTACGCATTGTTTTTCCATCATGGTGAATGGTCCGAAAGAACCAGGGCGCGTGCGATGCACGCCGTTCAGGGGCGAACTAGATGGAATGTGAAATGGGGGGCGGACTTTGGGGACCGTCGTCGAGGCTCATGTACAATGAGAGAGAATAAATCGCCTCTGATTGCTGAGCGTTCCAGGGAGCGTGCAAGCTCTTGCCAGCCAGGCTAGCACCGCCGCAGGTCGGCCCATTGCAGTCGCAGGGCTCATCACAGCAGCTTTCGTTGAACTCTTTTGAGTTGGAGCGTTGGTCCGCATCCTCGCTCTTATCATGACAGTTTTCCATCATGCCATAGTCGGTAGTGGTAACCTTGAGCACCGGTATGCGCTCTTCGCCGATACGCTTATCACCCATCATGGCCGAAGCATTCATCCCGGCAGCGAGGAGATTGACCCCCAGCACCAGAATCAAACAGCGATGTAAAAGACACTTTACGCGCAAGGTTGCAGCTCTCTTGTAGCAAATGGGTCGCAACAAATGCGACCCATTTATAGTCCATAACTTTGAAGAAAAGTTCAACTCTTAAATATTCGTGATCCGACCCGATAACCCGATTAAGACCTGCTCGGCTTCCTCATACGACATATATTTGGGCACTGCGTAGGTGGAGTTCGCCTCTTTAAAGGCCGCGCGAATAATCTCATCAAATGCTTTGGGTTCCAGTGCCGGAATCGTTGGTTGAATACCGATTTCCTCAATTAAATTGCGCACTGCCTGTACAAAGCGCTCCGCCTGCTGCAGAGGCGTTTCGCCCTCTTCCACCAGGTTCAGAAACTGCGCCATCTCGGCCATACGCTCGGTGCAGGCGTATTTATTAAACTCCAGTACATAGGGCAAGACCTTGGCATTGGATTCTCCATGAGGGATTTTGTATTTGGCACCCAGTTGATGCGCAAAGGCATGCACATAGCCTAATCCCGCGATGTTGATGGTAAGTCCCCCATAATAGGACGCCAATGCCATGTTTTCTCGCGCCCTGACGGCATTGCCGCGCTTGCAGGCCGTGGGTAGATTATCAAAAATCATTTGAATGCCCGATCGCGCATAAAAATCCGACTCATCATTTGCCATACCACTCAGGTAGGCTTCAACCAAGTGGGTCAAGGCATCCATCCCGGTCGCCGCTGTAATGGGGGCTGGCAGACCTTTCATCAAATCAGCATCCAATGCCGCGACCAGAGGCACCAGTTTGGTGTCTATCACCAATTCTTTTTTATGCGTATTGGTATCCGAAATTACGGCGCCGATGGTTGCTTCCGAGCCTGTACCAGCCGTGGTCGGCACCGCAAAAAACGGTGCGGATGGATGCTTGCCCTTGAGAATGCCTATCAATTCCTGCGGTGCGACTTGATTGGTGGCAGCCAGAGCGATCACTTTAGCAGCATCTATGGAGGAACCACCGCCAATGGCCAACACCGAGTCGCAGTTTTGCGAGCGATATTGAATCAGACCTTTTTCGACCACATCAAAGGTCGGGTCCGGCTCCACTTCGGTGAACAGGTGATAAGGCATACCTAATTGATCGAACTTCTTAAGTATGGCATCGAGCACACCGAGTTTGTACAAGCCCTCATCTGTCACGATCAACAGCTTACGTAAGCCAAATTGCGAAACACTCTCACAAAGACGAAGTGACGCACCCTTGCTCATAAAAATGGTGGGTTTGGGAATATTCAGCAGATAAGTAACGGCTTTGAGGCCCGTAATATAGCCTTTGCCAACTAGCTGATTTTTGAAGCGGGAGAGTTTCAGGGTGCGAACCAGACGACTTTCCAGTTCATCGAACATTTCGGGCATTCTCATGGCGCCTTCCTCGCATTAAATATCCCGGAGCACAAACCGGCTTTGTATTATTCTTATGCTTGGCTTCGTATAACAGATAAGCATAACTGCAGCATATTTGAATTCTCGACTCTAGACAATGCGTCTCTTTTAGGGGGAGGTCATCGTCTACGGTAATTTAGTGCAGGCCCGCGTATAACCTGCATCTCACGCTTAACCAGACTATAAGGGTAAACCCTATGAGTATCGGATTCATCCTAATAGTTTTTCCTTAGTAAAGCGCGACAATATAAACATTGAGTTTTTAAACAAGCAGCGCGCACGAAAACCTCTGCTTGACCACTAATTGTTAGAAGTCTGGAGCAGTTGCCATGAATCAAGTTAAATCCAGCTTTCCGGGTCTGGAAGGCATGTATAACCCTCGTGCCCACCTGATATTTAAAACCGGTGAGCACTATTTTGCTTTACGTTTCGATTTAGTCACACATATTTTGGGATTTGATTCGATGCACGAAAGCAAGCATTTACCCGGAGGGTGCATGGGCTGGACGAACTTCAAAGGTGGCAACCTGGTTCTTCTAGACACTCTTGGTCACTTCCAACTTGGCAAATGCAATCCGGACCAAAATACCGTTATTCTGGTGGTCGACCTATTTCTTTTTGGTCATAAGCAACAAATTGGAATCATTGCCAATAAACTAATGCACGTGACCGCCATTGAGTCAGACGAGTTTCAGGAACATGATCAACAGGGATCTTTTATAAACACGCCATTAGTCATCAACACCAATGCATTGCTAAAGCCGGAAGAATTCTCAGGCTTGTTCATGTAAAGGTAAGAAAAAGCGATGGAGTGTGAAAGCTAGAGTAAACTCATGAGGCAGAGAGCGAAGTTCAGGGTGCGATGCGTTTCACACGCTATACTAAGAACAATTTTTTGTTCCTGAACTGCTTTTTCGTATCGTTTCGGAGTAATCATGCCAAGAAAAATTCAGGCCAAGCTATTGGGCTTTGAACTGAAAATTTCTTTAGTTCTGATCTATATGGTGCTGGCTTTTGTCTGGGTTACGTTTAGCGATTATGGCCTCTCTCTATTAGCGCGCTTTCTGCCCAATGACGCCGTTCTGTTCCTTTCAATATCCAAAGGCTACATTTTCATCATTCTAACAGGGTATCTTCTATTCCTGCTGTTCTCTCAACAGGAGAGGGCCATTGAAAAAAAGAACCAAATCATTGGAGCAGCCACTGAAGAATACCAGGTGATATTTAAACAAAACCTGGTGCCGATGATGCTCGTGACTTGGCCGGATGGCAAGTTGCTGGATCTAAATGAGAACGCCAAGACACTAAG
>JBFHVM010000155.1:0-8019 GCA_041589495.1 Oleiphilaceae bacterium
ACGGCTGCCAGCTATGCTGGCAGACCAAGGGCACCTGATCGTCAGGCTTCTAGGCTAACCCCGACACCGCGTAGGCATAAATGTCGGCCTACATGGCGCGAGATACTGGAGACCGGAGATGCCTGTAGGTTGGCATTTATGCCAACAGGTCGCGCCCAGGAACCTAGCTAACATCGCGTCGACATAAATGACGACCTACTCACGCGCACAAGAGCTATCGGTTAACCTGCTCGTACCATGCTACCACTGAATATAGGTCGGCATTTATGCCGACAACCATGTAGGGTATCCGTAAACACCTCTCCCTGCGTTCTATGCCAGTCACGCCGTCCTTATGCATATCTACATGCACAGAGGTAAACACTGTCCCAAAACATGAAAACCCTCTTATTTGGCTTGCAGTCATAACTAAACGCTGTATAGTAAACGGCGTTTAGATATGGTGAAGTCCTGTTTGAAGGGTAGTGCTGAGGTTAAATATGCGAAAACAAGCCAAATATCACCATGGCGATCTAAAGCAGTCGCTGGTTGTTTCAGCCCAAGACATGATTGCCCGTGACGGGGTTAATGCCCTGAGTTTGCGTAAACTGGCATCGGCCATCGGGGTCAATCAAACGGCCTTATACAGTCATTTTAAGAGCAAGAATCAGCTGTTGGCTGAGTTAGCGCGACAGGGTTATGCCGAGCTAACGAAAAGCTTGCAGGTCATACGCGAGGCTAAGCATGGCCCAGAACGTCTAATGTTGGAGCTTTCTACTTCGTATGTGGCCTTTGCCCGCAGCAAGCCTGAAATATTCAAGCTTATGTTCAGTCCATCGTTTTCCGATTTACATCGCGATGATCCGGAACTTTGGGCCGTCTCAGAAACGAGCTTCCAAATCTACGAAGAAATCATCGCCCAATATGTCAGCGTTGTGGGGGGCGAACAGCGGGTAAAGCTAGTGGCTTTGGCTGCGTGGTCTTTTATGCATGGCTTTTGCCACTTATTGTTGGGTGACCGTTTATCGCGGGACACGATGAAAGTATATGAAAGTGGAGCTTTGCTTAAGGGGCTCGTGGAGATATTGGAAAATGGAATCGCTAATTAACAAAAGAGGGTAGTCATGTCATTTTTAATCTGGAAGTTTATTCATGTCCTTGGGGTGATCATGTTTCTCGGCAATATTGGCACAGGCTTTTTTTGGAAAGCGCATGCGGAGAAATATCGGGACCAGCACATACTGAAAGCGGCCTTTGAGGGTATTTATCTTAGTGATCGCTGGATCACCAATACTTGTGTAGTCATCATACTTTTGAGCGGTTTTATGATGGCTTACGTCACCGACTTGGCTTTGCTGACGGAAGGGTGGGTAATTGCTTCATTTGTGGTGTTTTTGTTGTCTGGGCTTTTTTATGGCAGGGGGATTATCCCTCTGAACCGTAAAATTATTGCGCATTTGGATCAGGAAGAAACCTTTGATGACGCTCAGTGGGGAGTGTACGAACAAATGCGTAAACCCTGGTTTCTGATGGGGCTGGCCGCGACGGCTACTCCTTTTTCCGTGTTGGTCATTATGTTTTTCAAACCGCAGTTTTAGTGATGGCTAGCTTGGAGGTATTGATGAGTTTCGCCATGGATGCGCCGAGTTTAATATCTAGGGGCCGTTACCGGTAAAAATAGAGCGGGGAGGTCATTCTGTTTGACTGGGCAGTGCTTCAATTTCGGTGCATGCGTTCGAATTCCGCATTGATTTCCTCTTCGCTTAGGTTCTCGGTGTTGGTTATCCATTTTTCGTGAGTTTCTTTGAGGCGTTTGTCGTGTTCCTGGCGTAGTTCTTTCCTTATCTTGGCAGCGATATAGCGCTGTTTTTGTCTGTCGCCTTTAAAGTCCAGGGGAGGAACCGTGGTTGGTTTGCCCTCTTTGTCGACGGCAACCATTGTAAAGTAACAGCTGTTGGTGTGTCTTTTCTGATGGCTGTGTACGTCTTCAGCAACAACCTTTACTCCGACTTCCATGGAGGTGCGGCCAACGTAATTAACCGAGGAAAAGAAGGTAACCAGTTCGCCGATGCGAATGGGTTGTTTAAACTTGACCTGGTCCACCGAGAGCGTTACGGCGTAGTGGCCGCTGTAACGAGCAGCACAGGTGTAGGCGACCTGATCCAGTAGTTTGAGAAGGTTGCCGCCATGCACGTTGCCAGAAAAATTTGCCATATCCGGTGTCATCAACATGGTAAAGATGACGGGTTCATTGGAGCCGTACTGTACACCAGTCATAAGTGTCTCCTCCCAATGTTTCTCCATTCATTATAGAAGAGGTCTACGGCAGGTAATAAAAAAGGCTCCCTGGGGAGCCTTTTCCGTTGCTAAGAGTATTTACTCTGGGGTAGCACACTCACTGGCAGAAGGGTTTTCGCTACACCGGATTTTCCAAAGCAGTTTAAGCGCCTTAGCGTCCATTTTGCCTTCTTCTTTCAATGCGATGCGAATTTCGCGGCTGAATTTAACCAGCTCTTTTTTCGTTTCTTCACTGGTTTTGATCCAGTATTTGGAGGGAATCTCTTTCTCTGCGTCTGCGACCAGCTTGTTGATATCGCTCATACGGTTAACAACGTACTTACGCATACGGTCACCGAAATCTTCAGGGAAGGCATCTTTGCGCGTAATGGTCTGCAGCATGCCGTAGTACATACGGTAGTCCCAAATGCCGCCTTTCTCGCCCAGACCGTGGTACAGCTCGAAGGTGTTGTAGGCCAGGGCGGGCATGAACAATACATCAATGTTACCGTTATTGAACTGGCCAGAGAATGTAGCCAAAGAGGTGCCTACAGGAGATGCACCAGCCATGTTGGCCAGTTTGTGAGTTTGGGGATCTTCGTTCAGTACCGAGATTTTCTTACCGCTCAGGTCAGCAACGGTGTCGATCTCACGATCATTAACAAAGGCAAACATGGAACCAACGGGCCATGCTGCAACAGCTTCGTACTGGCCATTGGTCATGATCTTGCCTGCTTTTGGGCTGGCCAATGTCGCCAGAATTTTTGCCAGGCCTTCGTCAGAAGTGATACCGCCTACGGCATCTAGGGTGCCTGCGAAAGGTACGAACTGGCGAGAAAGAATGGCGCTCAAGTGTGCGGCATCACATTCGCCGGCTTTAAAGTCGTTGGCGGCTACTTTTTCATCGGTATAGGCGATGAATTCCAGATCCAGGCCCCAGGCAATTGCCTTGGGTTTCAGGTCGGAGTAGAAAGTCATTACTGGGCCGTTTTTACCAACAGGATCCCATGTACAGATTTTTTTGGTTTCAAGTGCCAGGCTGGAAGCGCTGACCATAACTGCTAAAGCAGAAACGATGAGTTTTTGTAACGTCATTGTGACCGGTCCCCGGTTGTTGCTGTTTTATGAACTGCGATTATTAGAAGGGCGGATTTTCCAAGAAAACGAAGAACAGATCAAACGGTAATCAGGCAATTGCTGCACTGTGTCGCAATTAACAGTTCTTTTACGTTTTTTGATTGCCCTAATGTTTTGACGCGTCAGGATGCCCTTAATCGCGTATTGATGCTTGGCAAAACTGCTGATCATCGTTATAGTTGAATGCCGCATTAACTATGTGGCCAGTAAATCTGAATAGCAGATGAAAAGACGAAACGACATGAATAACGTTCGCACGGGTGCGCACTCTACATCTTCCTCTCTCGGCCTGCTCCTGACAGCGCTGCGACTCCTGCCGTAAGGCAGATTACTTACTATTACCCCAGCATACTTAACAAATTTAAAAATCCAGATTTCCCACAGGAGTCCGGCAGATGTCCGACAACAACCGTTTAGTTATTTTTGATACGACCTTGCGTGATGGTGAGCAAAGCCCTGGCGCCTCGATGACCAAGGCTGAAAAGTTGCGTATCGCCAAAGCGCTGGAAAAAATGCGCGTCGACGTGATTGAGGCGGGATTCGCGATTGCAAGCCCTGGTGATTTTGAAGCAGTGAAAGCCATTGCTGATAACGTCAAAGATTCCCGTATATGTAGTTTGTCTCGCGCGCTGGATAAAGACATCGATCGCGCTGCGGAGGCCTTAAAGGGGGCTGCGGCGTCGCGCATTCATACCTTTATCGCAACATCGCCCATTCACATGAAGTATAAGCTGCAAATGGAGCCCGAGGCGGTGATAGAGCAGGCAGTGCATGCGGTGAAGCGGGCGCGCTCTTATACAGATGATGTGGAATTTTCATGCGAAGATGCCGGGCGCAGTGAAATTGATTTTTTGTGTCGTATCATTGAGGCCGCCATCGATGCAGGTGCCAGCACGATTAATATTCCCGATACCGTAGGCTATGCCATACCTGATCAGTTTGGCGCCACGATCAAGACGCTTATCGAGCGTATCCCTAATTCAGATAAGGCAATTTTCTCGGTGCATTGCCACAATGATCTGGGGTTGGCCGTGGCTAACTCCCTGGCGGCCGTCAGCAATGGTGCGCGTCAGGTAGAGTGTACTATTAATGGTCTGGGTGAGAGGGCGGGCAACGCCTCTTTGGAAGAAATCGTCATGGCGGTGCGTACACGTGCTGATCTGTTTGATGTCAGTACAGGTATTGATACCACGCAAATCGTGCCTTGCTCTCGTATGGTTTCTACGATTACCGGTTTCCCTGTGCAGCCTAATAAGGCTATTGTGGGCGCCAATGCCTTCGCGCATGAGTCCGGTATTCATCAGGATGGTGTGCTGAAACACCGTGAAACCTACGAAATAATGAAGGCTCAGGATGTGGGCTGGCATACCAACAGTCTGGTATTGGGAAAGCATTCCGGGCGTAACGCGTTCCGCACCCGTATCGAAGAGCTGGGTATCTCACTGGAGTCTGAAACTGAACTCAACAAAGCTTTCGCAGCGTTTAAAGATCTAGCCGATAAAAAGCACGAGATTTTTGATGAAGACCTGCATGCGCTGGTCAGTAACACGAAGGGCTTGGGGCAAAAGGATGTCTACGAGTTGGTGTGTATGTCGGTGTGTTCCGAAACGGGAGTGACGCCAAAGGCCAAGGTGACCATGCTGGTTGATGGTGAAGAGAAAACAGCTGAAGCAGAAGGTGGTGGCCCGGTCGATGCGACCTATAAGGCCATCGAAAGTCTGGTCGATTCAGGTGTGAATTTGCAGCTGTATTCGGTTAACAATATCACCAGTGGTACCGATTCGCAGGGTGAAGTGACAGTAAGGCTCGAGAGGGGGGGGCGTATTGTGAATGGTCTTGGCGCGGATACGGATATCGTTATTGCTTCTGCCAAGGCTTACATTCATGGCTTAAACCTCATGCATGCCGATCAGGATAAGCAGCACCCACAGGGTGATGTGTAGCGAATAGGGGGCGGCGCGCGTAATGATGGGTCACGGGCTGCGACAGCAAAAACTCGCGTCAATGGGTGTGGCGCAGTGGTATGCGCGTGTACGCTTGCCCGGTGCTGCCGAGTCTGTGCGCTTTATGGTGGCTCAGGCTGCACCGGTTTCTGCGGCAGCGGTGCCGTCATCGGCTGTTGGGTTAAGCTCTGAGAGCGGCGCTTCTTCGGTGCCCTCTGCTGATACGGCGCGTCATCTGCTCCAGGAAGTTTCGGAGCCAGTGTCCGAGTCTCGGGGTGGTGTGGAGCTTTTGGCGGGGCTGTCGCCTGCGGAGGGGGGCGGCCAGGTCGCAGCGCCATCCGTGGAAGCGGGGGCGGTGCATCAGGTTGCGCTTAGCGCCAGCTTATACACTTGTGGTGCATGGTTGATTGCTTCGCTTGAAGCGCGTGGTGCTTGGGTGCCGCAGGAACAGGCATTGCTGACTAATATTCTTCGAGCCTGTGGTGCGCCTTATGAGTCGCTCGAGTTTCATGGCGAGTTTGAGTGGCCGGTGTTTTCCTCGCCCAAGTTGCCTTCTGGTCAGGTGACTTATTTGCAGGCTTGTTTTAAAGAATGGGTCAGCGCTGTATCCAAGGGAGAGCCCGGACGCAGTCTGATGTTCGGCTCTACCGACGAACTGGATTTGCTCGACAATGTTGTGCAGGGTTCGGATGCAGCGATCAGAGTGGATGTTAGTCTGGCGTCCATGCTCTCCATGCCGGTACGTAAGGCGCAAGTATGGAGAGCGTTGCAGCCTCACCTGGCATTGCTGCGCACCTAGTATGTTGGGTGAGGGGCCAAGACTGATACGCGCGATGCGCGAGCAGGACCTCGACAGGGTATTGCTGAATGAAAGGGCGGCATATCCTATTCCCTGGTCTCCCGGTGTATTCGAATCCAGTCTCCGGGGTAAAGACCAGTGCTGGGTGATGGAGGTGAATGCGCAAGTTATTGGGCACGCAATCGTTTCCTATGTGTTGGATGAGGCGCACCTCCTCAATATTTGTGTGCATCCCGAATTTTCTGGCAAGGGCTTGGGAAGAAGTCTCTTGCGTTTTCTGATTCGCGAGTCGCAGGCGCGAGGTGCCAGTAGTTTTTATCTGGAAGTTCGCGTCTCCAATCTGGCTGCAATTGCTCTTTATCACTCTGAAGGCTTCAACGAAGTGGGTGTTCGTCCTGGCTATTACCCCGGTGAGGGGCGCCGTGAAGATGCCATGCTAATGACACTTGAATTGGGCATTGATGCTTTCGCCTGAAAATTAGCCGGGTATAATGCCGCGCTAAACCTCCCAATACATTTTTGTGATGAAGTACTGCCATGACCCGATGTTCCGAAGAAGTCGCCAAGCGCCGCACCTTTGCGATTATCTCCCACCCCGATGCCGGTAAGACCACGATTACCGAAAAGGTGTTGTTGTTTGGTGAAGCCATTCAGAAAGCGGGTACAGTCAAGGGTAAAAAGAGTGGGCAGCACGCCAAGTCCGATTGGATGGAAATGGAAAAAGAGCGCGGCATCTCCGTGACTACCTCGGTAATGCAGTTTCCCTATGCAGACAAGCTGGTGAATCTGCTGGATACACCGGGGCACGAAGACTTTTCGGAAGATACCTATCGTACCCTCACTGCCGTGGATTCCTGTTTGATGGTGATCGACTCCGCCAAGGGTGTTGAGGATCGCACCATCAAATTAATGGAGGTTACGCGACTGCGTGACACCCCCATACTGACCTTCATGAATAAGCTTGATCGTGATATTCGTGATCCCATTGAGTTGATGGATGAGGTCGAGACGGTGCTCAAGATCATGTGCGCACCGATCACTTGGCCTATCGGTATGGGTAAGGAATTCAAGGGGGTGTACCACTTGTATCGCGACGAGACTGTTCTGTATCAAACTGGTCAGGGGCACACCATCCAGGATTCGCGGATTATCAAGGGGATCGATAATCCGGAGTTGGACGAAGTAATTGGTCACTATGCCCAGGATTTGCGAGATGAAATTGAATTGGTGAAAGGGGCATCGCACGAGTTTGATCTGGAATTGTTTCTCGAAGGCGAATTGACTCCTGTGTTTTTTGGTACTGCCCTGGGTAACTTTGGCGTCGATCATATGCTCGATGGTTTGACCGAATGGGCGCCGCAGCCGCAACCAAGGGCTACTGACAGTCGGCAGGTCGAAGCGGGCGAGGACAAGTTCAGCGGCTTTGTGTTTAAGATACAGGCCAATATGGATCCGCAGCACCGTGACCGCATTGCGTTTATGCGTATCTGTTCCGGGCAATATCAAAAAGGTATGAAGCTCAAGCATGTGCGCACCGGCAAGGATGTTCGTATTTCGGATGCGGTGACCTTCATGGCGGGTGATCGCGCCAATGCCGAAGAGGCGTTTGCTGGAGATATTATTGGTTTGCATAATCATGGCACGATCCAAATAGGCGATACCTTCACCGAAGGCGAAACCCTGCGTTTCTCGGGCATTCCCAACTTTGCACCAGAGTTATTCCGTCGTATACGGCTGAAAGATCCGCTCAAAGCCAAACAACTTAACAAGGGCTTGATTCAGCTTTCCGAAGAAGGTGCGGTGCAGGTATTCAGGCCGCTCAAATCTAACGATCTGATTGTCGGTGCGGTGGGCGTGCTACAGTTTGATGTGGTGGTGCATCGC
>JBFHVM010000156.1:0-8017 GCA_041589495.1 Oleiphilaceae bacterium
ACGGAAAACGCCTGTAGGTTGGCATTAATGCCAACAGGTTGCGCCGAGGAGTCGCGAGCTCAAAGCGTCTACCTCGCCCCTCTCAGGCACTTTCCTGTGCCGTGGCATCAGCCAAGAGCTGGCAGTTGAGTAATATTGTGGGTGCCTGGTCGCCGTTACGTAAAAAGCCTTCTACTTTCAGCAGGCCCTTGTCCTGCTTCAGTATGCCTTCTGTTGCGTCTTCACTGTTAAAGTCCTGTCGTTGATAATTGACGATATCCTGAATCTGATCGAGGCGTAACGCACTGATTTTACCTGCACCGTGTTCGAGAAACAGAATGATGGGGCGAATGGAATTATGTGCAAGCTCTTTGGCTGCGGATAGGTGCGCTGTAAATCGCTGAATGGCCTTGTCGCGTTGTTCTGGTTTATCGCTCTGCGTTAAAGCGCTTATCAGTTCTTGATGATGCGCCTTGAGTTCGGCATAAACGTCTTCGAGCTGCGGATTGTTTTGGCTATTGTTGGTAAGCCAGTATTCGAAACGGCTATGGCTTGTGGCAATTTGGTCTTCGGTCATGGCGCAATACCGCGCTTCCTCTTCATCCAGCTTGGTCACGAGTTCCATGACGTGCTCGCGGTGGCCTCTGGCGCCCACAAGCCGGTTGAAGTCAAATAGTGGTACGGTCTGGTTTTGAAAGGTAATGACCTCGTGATCAAACTCATTGAGCTTGCCAAGTTCGCTGTGGCGCGCCACATCCTTCTCAATATACAGTACCTGTTGTAGTGGAACGGCGAAGCGTGCTTCGTTGGAATGAAAGGTGATGACCGCCAGAGTATCGTCTTCCAGAAGATGTTCAATCGCTGCACTTGTGCTCATGTTTACGAGGCCTCCAAAGGGCATTTGCCTGCGTAGTTGTACTGAGAGTATAGCGGGAGATGGTTGGTGTTGCCTGACCTACTGTCGTTTAGCAAGAGTCAGGTCTTCTGCTTGATTACGGTTGGCGAACATGCGCTGTCCGGGATGACGAATCTGCCACAGGGCGCTGGCAGTGGCTATTTGTATACCTCGTTCATCGAGGCGGGGCAGGGCAAAGCGCAAATAATCGATAGTGACGCGATGCGGGTGGGCAATGGCGATTGCGGTACCACGCTCTCGTGCTACTTCAATCAGCTTGAGAAATTGTTGCTGCACAAATTTGCGCGTCTGTTTGTGGTCGAGAAAAATGTCTCTGGTTAGGTGTGGGATCTGGTGTCGGGCCGCCATATTTGCCGCCACGGAGTTAGGCGAGGTGCGGCTATCTACAAAATAGACAGGACGTTGTTGCAATGCCTCCATCACCCAGCGCATCGCCTGGTTGATAGCGGTGAGGTGCGAACCCATATGGTTGTTGATGCCTCTGGCGTGAGGAATGGATTGTAAGCTGGCAAGCAAGCTCTGTTTTATCTCTTGTTCGTTCATGGCCTCGGTTAAAGCGCCAGGGCCAAGTTGAAACCCGCCTACGGTTTCCATCGGCGCGTGCAGCATAATCTCTTTACCGCGCTGGTGAGCGAGTTCCGATAAGGTGCGTGTATGTTTTCGGTTGGGTAGGAAAGCTAGCGTAAGCGGGTAAGGCAGCTCAATAAGCTCACGTCCGTGACGCAGGTGGTGACCCATATCATCCACGATAATGGCAATAGTAGGTTGGCGAATGGAGTCGGCCTGTATCGACTCCACGCACCATATCAATAGGGTAAGGAGTTTGATTAATAAACTCCCTCGCCGCTTATTGCCTGCCATCATGTTTCGCCAAACCTATCCTTTATTGATTTTGAGGATGTGAATGGCTTTCAGAAGATTCAGGGCTTCTTGTAATTGGAAATCCTGCTCTAGCATGTCACGTTGCTTGCTTTCTTCGGTGTTGCTTTTACGTTTGCTTGGTTTGCTACGCTTTTTGTCTTCGCTATTACCGTTGCTCAGATGCCCTGCCAGATCCGCTTCGCGATAAAAATTCTGCTCCTGCTTGTCACCCAGTTTGGCGCGACTGACTTCTATATCGGGTTCGATGCCTTGCGCCTGAATGGAGCGACCTTGCGGGGTGTAGTAACGCGCCGTAGTGAGTTTAAGGCCGTGGTCTTCGGTGAGGGCCAGTACGTTTTGTACCGAACCTTTACCAAAGCTCTGGGTACCCATGACCACCGCTCGCTCGTGGTCTTGCAGGGCACCGGCAAGAATTTCCGAGGCCGATGCGGAGCCACCGTCAATGAGTACAATAATCGGCACGCCCTCTATGCGTTGTCCTGGGCCAGCCGAGAATTCCAGGTCGGAAGTTTCGGAACGCCCCTTGGTGTAGACAATAAGGCCTTCTTCGAGCAATTGATCGGCAACTTCTACCGCCGCTTGCAGTACGCCGCCAGGGTTGTTGCGCAGGTCGATAATGAGCCCTTGCAGCGTACCGGTTTCTTCTTCGAGCTTATCGAGACCTTTGCCAAAATCTGAACCAGTGCTTTCCTGGAACTGGGTGATACGCAGGTAACCATATTTTTCATCGAGGGGCAGTGTTTTGACGCTAGTGACTTTAATTTCGTCGCGTACCAGTTTGATTTCGAGTGGCTCTCGTTCGCCGGCGCGCAGTATAGTCAGTTTGATTGGGGTGCCTATCTCGCCTCGCATGGTATCCACGGCTTCGTTAAGGCTCATACCTTTTACCGGGGTGTCATCGAGTTGGATGATCAGGTCACCGGCCATTACGCCGCCTTTTTGCGCTGGTGTGTCATCGATAGGCGCAATGACTTTTACAAAGCCGTTTTCCATGCCTACTTCGATGCCTAAGCCGCCAAAGGAACCGGAGGTGTTTTCCTGCAGATCGGTGAAGGCGCCGGGTTCAAGGTAGGCTGAGTGGGGGTCGAGACCGGACAACATACCCCTGATGGCATATTTGAGTAGCGTGACGTCGTCAATTTCCTCTACGTAATCCTGCTTGATACGCCCAAATACTTCGGTGAACTTGCGCAGCTCTTCTAATGGTAATGGCTTTACCAGCGCTTCGCTGCTTGTTGCTGGCTCTTCCTTGTTGCTCTCGTGATGGTCGGCCATGGCGGGTAGAGCACTTGTACCCAGTGCCAAGCTCAGCGCAAAGCTTGCTATCGATTTCATTCACACTTTCCCGAAGTAGTTGGAGTAAGCCCAGTGGGCTGACGTCTTGTCATTATCATAATAAGCGTTAGGGGCGATTACCCTTGGGGTGCAGCCAGTGGGCCGGATTTTGTGGTGAGCCCTTCTTTCTTATTTCAAAGTATAGACCGCTTTCCTGTTTGCCTCCGCTATCGCCACTATAGGCAATGGTTTCGCCGGCATGCACCCAGTCGCCGGTTTCTTTGGCGATGCTTTTGTTGTTGCCGTACAGGCTCATGTAGCCGCCACCGTGGTCTACGATAATCAGCAATCCGAAACCGCGCAACCAGTCCGAGAATATCACATGGCCATAATGCACGGCCTTGACCGGTTGCTCATCCTTAGTGGCGATGCGAATTCCGTTGGAGCGAAGCTTGCCGCCGGCAACGCGGCTACCAAAACGCTCGCGCACTTTACCATGAGTTGGCCAGGGTAGTTTAGTTTTCAATGATCTGAAGGGAGCGGCATCGCTGGGTAGGGGAAGGTTGGCGATGGCTTGTTCAACCTCTTTGAGTAAAGCTTCGAGTCTTTGTTGGTCGGCCTTCAGTTGACTCATACGTGCGGTTTCAGAGCGCAGGCGGGCGTCGAGCTTACTGAGAATGCGTTGGCGCGAGGCGCGTTTTTCCTTCAGGTCATCACGTTGAGTAGTCAGTTTTTCGCGGTTTTGTTGTAGTTTGCGTTGTCGCGTGAGTATGCCTTGCTGCGTGGATTTGAGGGCTTGCAGGCTGGCCGAAAAGTGCGCAAGTTTCTGTTTTTGTGCGGCATTCAGCTGGTTAAAGTAATGTAGATGCCGCGATACGTCCTGTGGGTCGTTACTATCTAATAAAAGCTTGAGCGTGGGCTGTT
The DNA here is from genome assembly GCA_041589495.1 of Oleiphilaceae bacterium. Lineage (GTDB taxonomy): Bacteria > Pseudomonadota > Gammaproteobacteria > Pseudomonadales > Oleiphilaceae > PZPK01. The sequence goes on from JBFHVM010000156.1 coordinate 3,977, forward strand.
TGCCCTGTCGATAGAGTGCTCTGAGTTGGGCAATGAGAGATGCCTTTTGCGCACTCAGGTCGCGTTGCTGTTGTTGCTCCTGTTTTCTTAAATCAACCAGCTGTGCTTCGAGTTGTTGGTTTTCGGTTTTGATTTGACGCAGGCGAAAGCTAATGTAAGCAATGTCCTTTTCCTGCTTTTCCAACTCTTTGACCAGACCGGACTTTTCGTTGTTGGCTTTGGTAAGCCAACGATCAAGTTCGGCAATCTTGGTTTTGAGGGCTTCGAGCTGGGCCGGTGTTGCTTCGCTGTTTAGAGGGGCGCCGGTTGCGCTACCGTATGCCAGCCACAATACGATAGCAAGACCAAGCCATTTAAAGGTCCCGGCCTTGCTGTGTGTGTTGCGTGAGCGTGCTCTCCAATGAGCCTCCTTGCGAATGATTGCCTTTGTCTCCGCTTATGCCCGAATCAATGAGCTGCCGGTCATTTCTTCAGGGACCGGTAACTCCATGAGATCCAGCAGGGAGGGGGCGACATCGCTCAGTTTGCCGTCTTCTGCCAGCTTAATGGCCTTGGGGCCAAAGTAAACGAGCGGCACGGGCAGAGTGGTGTGTGCCGTATGTGCCTGACCGGAGTTAGGGTCTTTCATTTGCTCAGCGTTGCCGTGATCAGCGGTAATCAGGCATTGTCCGCCGGTTTCTGTGAGCGCTGCGGTGACGCGCGCAAGGCACTGATCAAGGCACTCTGCCGCTTTGACTGCCGCGTCGAACTTGCCGGTGTGGCCGACCATGTCGCCGTTCGCGTAGTTGCAGACCACCAGATCGTATTTGCCACTCTTGATGGCCTCGACCAGTTTGTCGGTGACCTCGGGGGCACTCATTTCGGGCTTCAGGTCGTAAGTGGCTACATCGGGTGAGGGGATGAGTTCACGGGTTTCACCCTCAAACAGTGCCTCACGGCCACCACTGAAAAAGAAGGTGACGTGTGCATATTTTTCGGTTTCGGCGATGCGCAGCTGGGTTTTATCCAGTTTTGCCATGTATTCGCCCAGGCTGTTCGGTAAGGCACTTGGTGGGTAGGCGCAGGAGGTTTTAATGTCGGCCGCGTATTCCGTGAGCATCACAAAATCGGCCAGTGCTGGCGTTTTTTGGCGAGTAAAGCCATTAAAATCGGCTTCAACAAAGCTGCGCGTGATTTCGCGAGCGCGGTCGGCTCTGAAGTTCATAAACAGCACGGCGTCACCGTCTTCGATGCACGCGGCGGATTCGCCCTCAGCCGCGATCACGGTCGCCTCGACAAATTCGTCGTTTTCATCGCGTTTGTAAGCGGCCTGAAGCCCTGCTACCGCATTGTCTGCGTGGTATTTCGAGCTACCTAGCGTCAGCATGTTGTAGGCTTTCTCAACGCGATCCCAGCGATTGTCGCGATCCATTGCGTAGTAGCGGCCAATGAGGCTGGCAATGCGACCAACAGCCAATTCACGAAGCAGTGCATCAACTTTCTGCAATGAGGGCTCTGCGCTGCGAGGTGGCATGTCGCGGCCATCGAGAAAGGCGTGAACATAAACCGACTTTGCACCGCGCTCTGCGGCCAGTTTAATTGCTGCAATAATGTGATCTTCGTGACTATGCACACCGCCGGGTGAAAGCAGACCCAGCAGGTGAACCGCCTTGCCCGCAGCCACTGCCTTATCGATGGCTTGAGTCAGGGCAGGGTTCTGATTGAAGGTGCCATCGGCAATATCTTTGGTAATGCGCGTATAGTTTTGATAAACGATGCGCCCTGCACCCAGATTCATGTGTCCAACTTCTGAGTTGCCCATTTGGCCTTCTGGCAAGCCAACCGCCATGCCGGAGGTAGCAATCAATGTTTTGGGTTGCTCCGTCCAGAGCCTATCCCAAAAGGGGGTGTTGGCATGATATATGGCATTGTCTTGAGGCTCTTCGCGATGGCCCCAGCCATCGAGAATAATCAGGGCAGTGGTCTTTTTAGTCATCGGGGCGCGTACCTGTAAACAACAATTTTGCAGGAAAAAATATGGGCGCCAATTTTAGCGTGAAAAGGCACGCTTTGCGACTCCATAGCACTTCTGCTTGTGCTGTTATGGCAGAGGGCGCTTGTGTATAATGCCTCCCGATTTTGATTGTGGAAGGTTGGAATGGACCGTTTATTCGAATTTATTGGTAATCACATCGAGCTCTCGGCAACGTTTGTGCTGTTGTTGGCGGCTTTGTGGTACACCGAACGCTCTCGCGCAGGGCGCAGTGTTTCTCCTCAAGAGGCAACTCTAATGCTCAACCGCGAAGAGGCAATTATTGTCGACTTAAGAGAGAAAAAAGAGTTCGGCGAAGGTCGTATTACCGGAGCCTTGCACATTCCCTTTGCCAAGTTGAAGGAGCGCGCCTCCGAACTCGAAAAGTACAAAGACAAGCAGATTATACTGGTCGACAAGATGGGCCAGCATAGTGGCATGGCAGGCAAACAGTTAAAAGAAGAAGGATTTGACAATGTTTGTCGTATGCAAGGTGGTATTAGTGAGTGGAAAAACAGTAACCTGCCACTTGTTCGCAAATAAATTGCGTTAGAGAGTCTGTACTAGAGGTAGTTATGAGCCAGGGCATTGTGATGTATTCGTCCCGCTTCTGTCCGTTTTGTGTTCGGGCCAAGCACTTATTGCAAAGCAAGGGTGCGAAGTTTGAAGAAATTCTGGTCGACGGCGAGCCAAAGATTCGTCAGAAAATGATGGCCAAAAGTGGTCGTCACACCGTGCCTCAAATATGGATTGGCGATACCCATGTGGGTGGCTGTGATGACCTGATGGCGCTGGATCGAGCCGGAAAACTCGAGCCGATGTTGGCGACGGGTTAATTGCAACGGCATTTTGCGCGCCGACTGCAACATAAATGTAAGCCGTGTGCAGAAAAATAAGAGCTGTGCACTCGTCACCCGACCTGACATTGCGTACACTCTCTAGCTTCTAGCTTAAACCATAATAGCGCGGGTCGCTGCGCGACAAGAACAACGATAGGATCCAACATGGCCGAAAACGAAAATACACCCGAAAACCAAGAAGCCACTGCGGGTGAGCAAGCTCAGCCAGGCTTTGCGCTGCAGCGTATCTACGTAAAAGACATTTCTTTTGAGTCACCTAACTCACCAGTGATCTTTCAAAAAGAATGGCAGCCAGAAATAAAAATGGACATGAACACGAAGCATGGCCAAGTGGGTGAAAACCTCTTTGAGGTGGTTGTTTCTGTTACTTTGACCGGTACCATTGAAGGCATGACGGCATACATCGCCGAAGTTCAGCAAGCTGGTATTTTCCTGGTTCAGGGTATGCAGGGCCCGCAACTGGGTCAGGCTTTGGGGGCATTTTGTCCTAATCTTCTGTTCCCTTATTTGCGTGAGACGATGGACAATATTCTGGTTAAGGGGAGCTTCCCGGCTGCAATGCTGGCACCCGTTAATTTTGATGCGATTTTTGCTCAGGCGGTCATGCAAAAACAGAAAGAAGCGGCAGCTGCAGCAGCGGCGGCAGAAGAAGGCACCGGTGAACAAGCGCACTAAGTAGCCAGTTTACAGTCTCAACAAAAAAGGCGCCCGATGGCGCCTTTTTTGTTTTTGCTGGCGGCGAGATGATCACATACCGCCGACAAAATCGTTCTGTCGCCAGGCTTCGAACAGCACAATGGCAACGGCGTTGGATAAATTCAAACTACGGCTGTTTTCATTCATAGGTATACGAATGCAGCGCTCCAAACCCAGGTCTTCTCTTAAATCCTGTGGTAAGCCTCTTGTCTCAGGGCCAAACAGCAAGTAGTCGCCTTGTTGGTATGCCACTTTGTGATGATGGTGCTTTCCTTTGGTGGTTAGAGCCCAGATTCGTTCCGGCTGGCAGCGAGCAACGAATTCTTCGTAATTCTTGTAGGTTTTAACCTCTGCAAACTCGTGGTAATCCAGCCCAGCGCGTCGCAGACGCTTAGTATCAAGTTCAAAACCAAGCGGTTCAATGAGGTGGAGCTGGCAGCCACTATTGGCTGCCAGGCGAATGATATTCCCCGT
>JBFHVM010000157.1:0-7975 GCA_041589495.1 Oleiphilaceae bacterium
CAGCGACAGTGTCGACGGCAACCTGACCGGCAGCATCGTGGTTAGCGGGGCGGTTAATGCTAACGCTGCAGGCACCTACGTACTCTCTTACAATGTTTCTGATGCTGCAGGCAATAACGCAAGCACCGTTACCCGAACCGTAAACGTTGTGGATACGCAACCACCCACCATCACCCTGATTGGTAGCGATCCCTATAGTCACGAACAGGGTACGGTATTTACCGATCCAGGCACCACCGCTAGCGATGTGGCAGACGGCGATATTTCAACGAATGTTGTCACGACCGGAAGCGTGAACGTCAATACCGCAGGAAGCTATGTACTGAGCTATAACGTGAGCGATAACGCAGGTAATGCGGCTACAACTGTAACCAGAACGGTTAACGTAGCAGACACCACTGCACCGGTTATTACCCTTACGGGCTCCGCTACGATTAATCATGAGCAAGGTACCGCATTTACCGATCCCGGCTATACAGCATCAGACAATATCGATGGCACCATTACCACTAGCGTTGCTGTGACCGGTAGCGTCAACGTGAATGTCGCCGGCACCTATGTGCTGACCTACAACGTTTCGGATGCGGCAGGCAATGCAGCTACTACCGTCAACCGCACTGTCAACGTAGCAGACACTACCGCTCCGTCACTCTCCCTTCTGGGCGACAACCCTGTTGATCATCCAGTTGGTCAGATCTACGTAGATGGCGGCACATCAGCCATCGATAGCGTAGACGGCGATATTAGTGGCAACGTAGTTCAAGGTGGTGTATTCGATCCGAACACCGTAGGCACTTACACCCTCACCTATAACGTCAGTGATGCCGCCGGCAATGCCGCACCACAGATTACGCGAACGGTGAACGTGGTGAGCCCCTCCACACTCACCAATCAGGTTGAAAGCGAAACACTCGTGGGTGTTACGCCAGCCGTGGGCCCCGAAACAGGCTTTTCTGGCACAGGCTACGTACCCTTAAGCGCAACCGGACATATTGAGTACACCTTTACTGGATACGCAATCCCTTACGATATAAGCCTGCGCTATGCTTCAACAGAAGCAACAGCGGTGAGCGTGGAGATTATTTTGAACGGCATTTCGCAAGGCAACATCTCCCTGAACTCAACCGGCGGCCTCTCGGTCTGGGCTAACAGCCCCTCGCTGACGCTGACACCTAACTCAGGTAGTAACACTCTGCGTATCAATATTGCTGGCGCCAGTTCGAGCAGCATCGATGCCGCCACCTTGACGCCACAGTAAGGTGACCGCAATGAAATGCAAACTCAGTACAATTATTGCCACCACCGCACTCCTTAGCGCCTGCGGAGGCGGCGGAGGTGGCGGTGGCGAAAGCGGCACACCCAATACACCAGCACCAAACGGTGAGCAAACAGGAAGGTTCGTCGACAGTGCGGTTTCGGGCCTATACTACGCAACGCCCACGCGCTCAGGCCTGACTAATGAACTTGGTGAATTCAAATATCTTGAAGGCGAAGTGGTGACCTTTTATCTGGGCAACACCGTACTTGGCGGCACACTGGGAACCGAACTGGTCACACCATTCAGCCTGATGGGAGTGAATGTGCCCGATCAGCAGGACCAGATCGTAGACTCTCTTGGCGCCGATACCGTCAACAGCCTTGATCGCGCTCTCAATATTGCGACACTGCTGCAAGCACTCGACACAGATGGCAACCCTGACAACGGAATTGACCTCGGCGATGCCCACGAGCTGTTGAATGAATCAAACATAAACCTCGCCATCAAGGCACAAGCCTTCGTTGAGCACATCGACCTTGCAAACGCACGAGATTTGCTGGATGTAGACCATGCAATCAGTCTCGAAGGTGTTGCCGATCACCTCTATGAGAGTCTCGGCGTGCAGATTCGCTCGAATCTGACCGCAAGTTATCGGGCTGTTGATAACAACAAGCCGATTGAAAGCATTACTTATCAATACGATACGCAGGGAAGAAAAATAGAGGCCCGATTTGATCGCGGCGATAACGGCAGTATCGAAAATGTGAAAACCTTCGACTACGACAGCGCCGGCAATCTATCCCGCGTTACCGATTCCGCGTCCTCAAGCGTAGAAACCTTCACGTATGACTCCGCAAACAATCTGACCCTACAACGCATCGAGCGCACCTCCGGTACAAACTCCGAGCAACGCTATACCTATAATGATGACAACAAACTGGTAAGGCTTGAAATAGATTCAGACGCCGATGGCGAAACGGACAAAATCACTGCTTACCAATATGGTAACAACGGGAACCTGACCCGCATTGAACAGGATATCGATGGCAACGGCGTGATCGATGCCGTACTACGCTATCGCTACGCCGACAACCGAGTTTCAACGTATGAAACCGATTCAGATAACAATGGCACTTACGACATTATTATCAGCTATACCTATGACGCGAACGGAAACAAGACACGAGTAAGCACCGATAATAATGGAGACGGCACAACAGACTCTGTTGCCGATTACAACTATGACAGCCAAGGCAATCCGACTCGCCTGGAAATCGACACGGATATGGATGGCCAAGCCGATTACATTGAAAGCTCGCGCTTCAATAGTCAGAACAAGCGAACCTATTACTATCGTGATTTGAATGGTGATGGCAACTGGGATCGCATTTCTCAATATTTTTACGACCGCCACGGCAATCAAACGCGCATGATTGAAGACAGCGATGCTAACGGGATTGCTGATAAGGTGTGGCAAGGCACGTACGAGCCAGCGGTTCTCCCTAACAGTTGGGAAGTCATCCTGGGTCAGCTTAACCCGTAACACGAACCGCTTTATCCTCGCCCCGCCCTTCTGTTTTTTAAAAAACAGGCATAAAAAAACCCGAATCGATTGATTCGGGTTTTTTGTTTCACGCTGAAAGTTCAGCGACAACTTGCAAGCATTAGAAGTTTTCTGCTTCCAGAGACATCAAGTCTTCACTACCATTTTTGATAGTTTCGGACAGAGACAATGTCTTGGGCAACACGCGGCTGAAGTAATAACGCGCAGTCTTGATCTTGGATGCGTAGAACACATCGCTATCAACTTTAGGCGCAGCCACTTTAGCCATGCGAGCCCACATGTAAGCGTAAGCAGTCAGACCGAACAGATCCAGATATTCAACCGCTGCAGCACCTACTGCATTGGGATCGTTCTGTACCTGCTTGATAACAAACTCAGTCGTGTCGCTCAAACGCTCCAGCGCAGCTGCCAAAGGCTTAACAAACTCAGCCAGATCCACATTGTCGGATTCTGCAGCAATAAAGTCAGCCACTTCTTTGGCGAACAGTTCTACGAACTTACCGCCGTTAGCGACTACTTTACGCCCCATCAGGTCCATGGCCTGAATGCCGTTGGTGCCTTCGTAGATCTGTGTGATACGGGTATCACGAACCAACTGCTCCTGCCCCCATTCGCGGATAAAGCCGTGGCCACCGAAGATCTGCTGACCAGCAATACAGCTATCCAGAGCACGGTCGGTCATAAAGGCTTTAGCAACAGGCGTCAACAGTGCAACCATAGCTTCGGCATGCTTCTTCTCGTCGGCATCATCACTGAACTTGGAGATATCCAGGAAGCGTGCAACGTAAGTAGAGAACGCACGGCTACCCTCGGTGTATGCTTTCATGTTGAGCAACATGCGACGTACATCTGGGTGAACGATGATTGGATCTGCTGCCTTGTCAGTCGCAACCGGACCAGTCGCTGCACGACCCTGGATACGCTCACGCGCGTAATCGATGGCATTCTGGTAAGAACGCTCTGCCGCGCCAATACCCTGAATACCTACGCTCAGACGCTCATAGTTCATCATGGTGAACATGGCCGCCAGACCTTTGTTCACTTCACCAACCAACCAACCTTTGGCGCCGTCGAAGTTCATCACACAGGTACCGGATGCCTTGATACCCATTTTGTGTTCGATGGAACCACAGGTCACATTGTTGTTTTCGCCAACGTTTCCGTTGTCGTCAACATGGTTACGAGGAACCAAAAACAGGGAGATACCCTTGGAACCTGAAGGCGCGTCAGGCAGTTTTGCCAGCACCAGGTGAATAATGTTGTCTGTCAGATCATTCTCACCACCAGTGATGAAGATCTTGGTACCCGTGATGCTGTAGCTTCCGTCCGCCTGCGGCTCAGCCTTGGTACGAATCATACCCAGGTCGGTACCTGAATGCGGCTCGGTCAGATCCATCGCGCCAGTCCACTCACCCGAGTACATCTTGGGCAGGTATTTTTGCTTGAGCTCTTCAGACGCGTGAGCATCGATTGCCAGTGCTGCACCAGAGGTCAGACATACGTACAGACCGAAAGAAATATCGGCGGAGTAAAGCATTTCTTCGTACTGGGCACCCAGCATTTTGGGCATGACCATGCCTTCGTATTCGGGATTACCAGTAAGACCGGACCAGCCACCTTCGGCGAAGGTTTTGTAGGCATCGCGGAAACCGGTAGGAACGGTTACCTTACCATTATCAAACTTACAGCCTTCTTCGTCGCCTTCGCGGATCAAGGGCGCGATCAGAGAAGCCGTGATTTTGCCAGCTTCTTCCAGAATCGCGTCTGCTGTTTCAATATCTACCGCATCCTTGGTACCCGCCAGGGATCCCCACAGCTTCTCCGCTTCAAAAACCTCATTCATCACAAAACGAATGTCTTGTAACGGAGCTTTGTAATCTGCCATTAACCTACCCTCGTGTTTAACTGTGCTTGGCCTGATGATGCTCTAGCACCCTTTACAGAACTTATAGATCCAGGCTCTACCCTATAAGTTGGGCGCGCATTTTAACGCAAAAAAGCCCGCAAGGGCGGGCTTTTTTCTAAATTGCTGAATTAGAACGCGAAATGTTCTTCAGCCAATTCCATCATGGACTCGCCACCCGCCGCGATCATCTTCGCGTGGCCAGCAGTACGAGGCAGAATACGATCGAAGTAGAACTTCGCAGTCGTGATCTTGGCCTTGTAGAAGTACTCTTCGGTGGTGCCTTCAGCCAGTTTCTGCTGAGCTACTTCAACCATTTTCGCCCAGAAGTAAGCCAGACATACGTAACCGGAGTACATCAGGTAGTCAACAGAAGCCGCACCTACTTCGTCACGGTTCTGCATGGCAACCATACCGATCTTCATGGTGATGTCGCCCCACTCTTTGTTCAGCTCAGCCAGAGGACCAACGAAACGCTTCATTTCGTCGTTGCCTTCTTGCGCCTGGCAGAACTTGTGCACCAGCTTGGTGAAGTTACGCAGAGCCGCACCCTGAGTCATCAGGACTTTACGACCCAGCAGGTCGAGAGCCTGAATACCAGTTGTACCTTCGTACATCAGAGCGATACGCGTATCACGAACGATCTGCTCCATGCCCCACTCGGCGATAAAACCGTGACCACCGTATACCTGCATGCCGTGGTTGGCAGCTTCGTAACCAGCTTCGGTACAGAAGGCTTTCAGGATTGGGGTCAGGAAGCCCAGCATGTCGTCAGCGGCTTTCTGTGCTTCACCTTCGCCGTGCTGAACGATATCAGCCTGCTGTGCCGCGTAGTAGATCATTGCACGTGAACCTTCAGCGATAGCCTTCTGGGTCAACAGCATGCGACGCACGTCGGGGTGAACGATGATTGGATCAGCTTTACCATCCGGGTTCTTGGGACCAGACAGAGAGCGCATGGCCAAACGCTCTTTAGCGTAAGTCAGTGCGCCCTGGAAAGAACCTTCAGCAGCCGCTAGACCCTGGATAGAAGTACCGATACGCGCCACGTTCATGAAAGTGAACATGCAGTTAAGGCCTTTGTTCTCAGGACCGATCAACCAGCCTTTTGCGCCATCAAAGTTCATGACGCAAGTCGCGTTACCGTGAATACCCATCTTGTGTTCGATAGAACCACAAGTTACCGCGTTACGCTCACCGGCATTACCATCTGCATCGGGCAGGCACTTGGGTACGATGAACAAGGAAATACCTTTGGTGCCTTCAGGAGCGCCTGGCAGACGCGCCAGAACGATGTGCACGATGTTATCAACCATGTCGTGCTCACCAGCAGAAATAAAGATCTTGGTACCAGTGATGCTGTAGCTGCCATCAGCATTGGGCTCTGCTTTAGTCGTCAGGATACCCAGATCAGAACCACACTGCGGCTCAGTCAGACACATGGTACCCGTCCACTCACCTGTTACCAGTTTAGTCAGGTAGGTTTCTTGCTGCTCTGGAGTACCGTGTTCTTCCAAGGTAGCACGTGCACCGTGGCTCAGGCCGGGATACATGCCCCAAGACCAATTTGCAGTGCCAATCATCTCACTAAGGACGATATTTAAAGATTCGGGAAGGCCCTGGCCGCCATGCTCAACAGGAGCATTCATTGCAGGCCAACCGCCCTCAACAAACTGCTGATACGCTTCTTTAAAGCCAGCAGGAGTCTTAACGCCATCTTCGCTCCAGGTACAGCCTTCCTGGTCGCCTACTGCGTTGATATGAGCCAACACTACTACACAAAATTTCGCGCCTTCACCGATGATCGCGTCGATCATATCCGGCGTTGCATCTTCTGCACCCAAATCGGCATAGTGCTTTTCACTATCCAACAGTTCGCTCATTACGAACTTAATGTCGCGCAGGGGAGCCTTGTAATCTGGCATAGCTGTAACCTCAAATCAGTTAATTTCACTTTGGTGCAGTACCTGTTCTCAGAGGCGAACCTTGGTCGCTGCATACATCCAACCGTGGTGAAAACGGTTTATTACTTCGTTTAGGGAGACCAGAGCTTTACTCCAGCCCTTGCACCAAATATCAAACGAGTGTTTGAAACATACGTTTGCTTTACCCAATTGTCAAGAAATCCCAAGCCAATTTAGAGTTGTTGCACTAAAAATACGATATTTAACAACCTAAACGATCCGGCCATCACGCGGTGACAATTAGGCAAACGCCGAGTAAGCAGTGAGATTAGCAAAGAATTTGGAAAAGTCCGTTGCGAAGAAGGAGAAATTTGTAACGGTTTATACCAGCTCGTCAATGAGGTCGCTGGGGTCGACCTCGATACGGTCGAGCCCAATAATTTCTTCGTAGGTACGAGCAGCATTACTGAAGCGTTCTCGCGCTTCTGCAGTGGAGGGTTCCTCCCGCTCAGTCTGACGCTCGGCGGCCAGCTCGATTTGTGCCTGAACTAGAATACGAGTAGCTGTTGCTGCGACATTACGATCCTGCGGTGAGGGATCTGCCGGCGCCGTTGCTGCTGCTTTCACCACACGCATTTTCTCAATAGTCGCTCGGGGATCACCAGGCACCGGCGATACATCTATCGGCACTTCACCACCTACCGCGTAGCGCTTGCCGTCGGGCCCCGTCTGATAACTATAAGAGACAGACCCGGCATACTGGCCGCCCACAGCCTGGTGCGCCCGCTCATGCGCGCGCACTTCTCTGTCGCGCGCGGCCAGTTCCGCTATCTGTTGCTGCTGGGCACGCTCCGCCGGAGCATTGTCATTACGCTCACCGCCCTGACGCTCGCCGTTATCAACGGCTTGTCGCTGCGCGTTATCTGGCTGCTCCTGTTCGCTTGAGCCCTCCTCCTCGCCGGCATTCACTGGCGGCGCCGCGTCATCAACCACTGACCCCGAATCTTCTCCCGTCACTACGGGATTAGAGTCTCTTGCATCCTCCCCTCTCGGTGCTGAAGGATTTTGGGGGGCCGACGATGGTCCATTAGCAAAGGTTCCTCTGGCGTTATACACCAGACTGGACGAAGGAGAAGGCCCTAAGCTTACTCCTCCCACCCGATCCAAAGGAGGTGAGCTCACTATAGTGCTCGCAGGTGTAGGAGAACTCGCAGGAGCAGGACTGCGCGCAGTTGAATTTAAATTGGAAGTTGAGAGGGATTCAGAACCGGAATAGCGCAGCACAATGACGGCTGCGCTTGAGATACTAGGATTGACTGTAAGGCTGCTTGGCATATCCAGCCCCC
>JBFHVM010000158.1:0-7927 GCA_041589495.1 Oleiphilaceae bacterium
CGACCACAAGCAATCACGGATGCCAACTAATCCCTACTTTTAATGCCGGTACCCAAGTCGGATCAATTCGGGCCTCGAAACTGTGTTCGCGTATGGTTTTGGCCTCGAGGTAATTAGCCGATAGCAGTACATCTGTCGCCAAATGCTTATGCCACCAGTATTTGCTGCCCAGAGTGATGGCATGCCGTTTACCCTGCGGGTCACGCAAGTTAGCACTGTCTACACCCGGCGGCAGATCGCTACCGCCCAGTTTCATGCTGCTGGAATAACTCACACCTGCTCTCCAGTGCTCATCTATGCGGTGAATCACTCCAATTTCGAGATCGAGTGTGTCGTTGCTGTATAGACTAAGCAAAGGATTGGCAACACCGTCATGCACCCTGATCTGATCCACCCGACTCCATTCATTCCATTTAAACTCACTATAGGCAAGCCAGTCCTCGGCCACGCCGCTCTGCAATGCAAGCTGCCAACTTTGTGGCGTTAAGGTGTTGGCTTGAGCATCGGCTTCGACCCGCTGGGACAAACCGGCGACAGGCGTGAGCGATCGCCCCCGTAGTTGGTAGTCGATCTCGTTGTGATAGATAAGACTGATACGCAGTGCGATTTCGGGTAGCTCGTAGGCCATACCCGCCAAATAACCCCATTCACTGCCGCCATTGAGCCACACCTGCAAGTCATCACGGGTGCCCACATTATTCTCAGTGAGGTCAGAGCTGAAGTAACCACCTACTTTTTGATGTTTAGGCCCGGCAAACACCATCCAATGATGCTTGCCGAAAGAAAAATTCCGACGACAGGCAAAACTGAGGGATTCACTGTCATAACGGGAATCAATTGGAGCCGCCGCACTGCTGCCACTGTCTCTGCGGTAACTCAGGCGATCATCAGGATAGCTTATGAATGCTCGAAATGGCGTCTCGGCACGCAAGGCACAACTTACCTGCTCACTCAGGTCCCAGCGCAATCCCCACTCACGATTGCTGTAGTGAGGCACCACATTGTTAATCTCAAGATCCGCGGCAGTGCTCGACTGTGTGCGCGACAGGGAAATGTCGATTTGCGGATGCACGACACTGAGAGCCCAGCGCAGTTCACGTGCTTTACCCTCACCATCGAAAATAATACCGAAGGGCCGTCCACTGTTATCGAAACCACCAGCTTCGGCTAAGCCCGACAGTGCCAGGGTAAACAGTGCCAGCCGACAAAATACTATGTGAAAGGTCATGATTCTTGTTGTTCTTGTTGGCGCGAAGAGTTGATGGCATCGCACTTTCTATTCTAATGGTTCTTTTTCTCGCTGGGCTCACCCATCGCTCCAAATCGCCAGCGCGATACGGGATGCAGCAGTCTACCGAGAGACTTGGCACCGTATCAAGCACGCTATGCGGAACAAGCTGTTGCGTTGAGCCAACAGAACAGAAATCAGATACTGAAAGAAGAGCCACAACCGCAGGTTGTGGTGGCATTGGGATTATTGATCACAAATTGAGCACCCTTAAGCCCTTCGGTGTAATCGACCGTGGAGCCCACAAGGTACTGATAACTCATGGGATCAACAATAAGATCGACGCCTTTGTTGCTGATCACAGTGTCATCATCGGCCTGACTTTCATCGAAAGTAAAACCATATTGAAAACCCGAGCAGCCGCCGCCGGTGACATACACTCGCAATTTGAGCTCGGGATTACCTTCTTCTTCAACCAGACTCTTGACCTTGTCGGCAGCGGCATCGGTGAATATCAGTGCACTGGGAATATGGGTTTCAACTACCGTCATAACTGCTTGGCTCTATCAATCTCAACTATTACTTATACGCCTCAGGGCTGGCTCTTCTGGGCCTGCCCAGTAATCGCGGTTAAGCGCACCGGATCTTCGCCTTCTTCTTTGCCGCTTGCCTCGTGCTGTTCGATGGCCACTGGCTCTTTGTGATGCACCAGGTTGCCATTCACCTCAGCGCCCATGGCCATTTCAATGAGGTGATAATACACATTTCCTTTTATGGAGGCATTTTCGGCCAATTCAATATGCTTGGAAGCATAGACATCGCCATGCACCGTACCATTCACGATGATATGTGGCGCAATCACATCGCCATCAATTTCACCAATGTCACTGATCCGTACAATAGCCTCACTGTCTTCCGCCGCGCGAATGGTGCCTTTTACCAAGCCATCAATGTGTAAACCACCAGAAAACTGGAGATCACCCTCGATCTGGGTATGTTTTGAGATCAGGGTGTCGAAATGCGTCGTCGTACGGCGATGCTGTGACTTCTTTTTGCTTTTACCGAACATACTTACCTCCGATCTAACTAAACTGAATACTCTGTTCTCTGGCGGAGTAGCTAACGCGCTGCCAGCAGGTTCTGCCAAGGCAACGACTGCTCCAGCCGCGAGGCTTTCTTACCACTGGACTGCGCCACCACCTGCAGACTTTCGGGCTGAAAGCCCTCTGGCAATACCAGCTCGCCGGTCATATCCTGAAAATACTTAAAGCGAAACTTAATGCCCAACTCTTCCAGTTCGGATATATCACGCAGCGGCAATACTTCTTTCTCGCCTTCAGTGTAGCCAATCAGGTTCACGGCCACCACACCTGTTACGTAAGACTTGTTATCTGCCACCTGCGTTAACACAATTTTGTAGGCAAACCGACGCTCGGCCGCCGTGGAGCGAATTTCAACCTTCTGCAGCTGCAAGCCACGCTTGTTGCTATTGGGCGCCATAATATTCTTATAGAAACTGACGTCTTTCTTCAGCTGGGCCACCTGCTCTCGCAGCGCCTGAATGGTGCCCTGTATCTCCTGTTTTGCCAGATCGTCAATGGCACGACCGCTCTCTAAATTTGCCACCTGTTGCTGCAGACTGGATTCGCTTGCCTGTACGCTCATATAGCGTTTACTGAGTTCATCGAGACGCTCCAGAACCTGACTATGCTGTTGACTGATTTCGTACTGGCCCACGATGTAGCCAATGGCCCCTGCCACCACGGCAGCAGTAATCAATTGCAGGCGCAAGCGTCGCCAGAAACCTGGCTGGTGCTTTACAACAATGAGTTTATCCTGAGCTTCGCGTGACATGTGCTCCCCCTAGGGCATTAAGGGAACCTGGCGCAGGCCGGTATCTTCGGCCAGACCAAAGCAGATGTTCATATTCTGTACCGCTTGCCCGGAGGCCCCTTTCACCAGATTATCGATGACGGAGACGATGATCAGCGTATCGCTACCCGGCTGGCGATGCAGGGCCAAACGACAGAAATTGGATCCCTTCACACTGCGGGTATCAGGCAACGAGCCCAATGGTAATACGTCCACAAAGGGTTCGTTGGCATAGCGCGCTTCGTAGTGAGCCTGGATATCTTCAAGACTCAGATTTTTAGCGTCGCCAGTCAATGGTGCATACAGGGTAGCTTCGATGCCACGAATCATGGGCACCAAATGCGGTACAAAGGTCAGCTCCACCTGCTCTTTGGAGGCCGCCTGCAGGCCTTGACGTATCTCCGGCAAATGACGATGCCCCGATACGCCGTAGGCTTTAAAGCTATCGGAGCATTCTGCCAGCAGCGTTGCCACATTGGCGCTACGTCCAGCCCCACTGACGCCGGATTTGGCATCGGCAATCAGGCGATCTGCTTCCACCCAGCCCTGCTCCAAAGCAGGAATAAAGCCCAGTTGAATGGCTGTGGGGTAACAACCGGGGCAAGCGATCAGTTCGGCACCGGCAATGGATTCGCGCTGCATCTCGGGCAAGCCGTATACGGCTTTTTGAATCCATTCAGGACAGGCATGAGCCTGGTTATACCAGCTCTCCCACAAGGCCTGATCCTTAAGACGAAAATCGGCCGACAGATCAATAATACGCGTTTTACCGCCGGCAAACTCCGCCATCATGGACTGCGCTACACCGTGTGGCGTGGCAAAAAACAGTACATCGCAGTGTTTGAGTTCAGCAGGCTCCGGTGCCGAGAAAGCAATATCGAGATAACCACGCAACTGGGGAAACATGTCGGCAACCGGACGCCCTTCTTCTGCACGCGATGTTACCGCTGCAATTTCCACTTCAGGATGGTTTACCAGCAAACGCAGTAATTCTGATCCGGTGTAACCGGTTGCGCCGACAATACCTGCCTTGATCACGAGCTACCTCTCATTGTGTTACCTTGGCCGTACCCATAAGGGTACCAAAGATGCCATTAGTGTTTACCTGCGGGCATACGCCCGAAAACAGCCGCGCATTGTAACATGCATAATTCATGCAGTCCTTTAGTATTGGCAGCTGACTGGTTAGAATACAGGCAACCAGCTCGCGGGTGTCAATCTGGAGAAAACACCGTCTGCCCATGCCTATCAAAGCGCTATACGAACACTATAAACGCGTCTTTCAACAGCGCCTGTCCAATGTGGATGCGCTGCCCCAGCTCGCCATCTTAGGGCTCATCAGCGGCAGCCTTACCGCTTTGGTGATCATACTTTTCCGCTTTTGCATTGAATGGCCGCTGGCCTGGTTCCTGCCTGATGGCGACCCAGAGAATTTCGAAGGCCTCAGCCAACTCATGCGTGTTAGTCTTCCTCTAGGGGGCGCGGTACTCATTGGCCTAATCTGGTATCGCCTGCAAATTTCCCAGCGCAAGGTCGGCGTGGCCTTTGTCATGGAACGCCTTAACTATCATCAAGGTTACATCAACTTCAAAAGTCTGGTGACACAGTTTGTAGGTGGGGTACTGACGTTGGGCAGTGGCCAAAGTGCAGGCCGGGAGGGCCCGGCAGTGCATCTGGGAGCAGCCTGTTCCAGTTTACTCGGACAAAAGCTCAAGCTACCCAATAACAGTATTCGCGTACTCATCTCCTGCGGCACCGCTGCGGCCATTTCCGCCTCCTTCAACACGCCCATTGCTGGCGTAATCTTCGCCATGGAGGTGGTGATGATGGAATACACCATTACCGGCTTTACCCCCGTTATTCTGGCATCGGTGGCGGCCGCCATTATTACCCAGGCGGTGTATGGCAATGAGCCCGCCTTTCTGGTGCCGCAGTTATTCATGAACTCCCTCTACGAAGTGCCCTACATCGTGCTTTGCGGCATCTTAATTGGCGTGGCTTCGGCAGGCTTTGTGGGCTTGTTGCGACGTTCCATGGGTTTTGGTCATATCAATATTTTTTACCGCATTATTGCTGCCGGGGCCATTACGGCGGTGAGTGCCCTGCTCTTTCCTGAAATCATGGGTATCGGCTACGACACGGTGAATGCGGCTCTCCTGGGCCAGTATGGCGTGTACGCTCTTCTCGGCATTGCCCTGTTCAAGATTGTGGTGACTGCCACCAGCGTGGGCCTCGGCATGCCCAATGGTTTGGTGGGCCCCACCCTGTTTATCGGCGCCACGCTGGGCGGCGCCATGGGGCTGATCGCCAATTGGCTGGTGCCCAGTCTCAGTTCGTCGCCGGGTTTTTACGCCATGCTGGGCATGGGCGCCATGATGGGCTCGGTACTGCAGGCTCCACTCGCTGCGCTCATGGCCTTGCTGGAACTCACGCAAAACCCCAATATCATCCTGCCCGGCATGCTGATTATTGTGGTTTCGAGCATGGTGGCCAGCGAGGGTTTTAAACAGCAGTCGGTGTTCCTCACCATTCTCAAGGAGCAGGGCCTCGACTATCAGAACAGTCCGGTAACACAGGCCTTGCGCCGGGTGGGCGTGGCGGCAATTATGGAGCGCAAGTTTGTGCAGTCCGACAAAACCATCAGTTTTGAAGACGCCAAAGCCTTATTGCGACAAGAGCCCAAATGGATTTTGATTAACAATTCCTCCGGGCAGCCCTTCTCGCTGTTACCCACGGTGGAGCTGGCCCGCTTTATCGAAGAGAATGAAAAAGACTATCTGGCCGCCGAAGCCGATCCCCTGCAGGAACGCATGATGGTGAATCTTCTTGAAATTCCCGCCCAGAGAAAGGATATTGCGCCCCTGTATTTCCAGGCAACGCTGCAGGAAGCACTGGACCGATTCGCCGAAACCAAAACCGAGGCCTTGTATGTGGAGCGCACCAGCGCCCCCATGATCACGCGTGTGACGGGTGTAGTCACACGGGCCGATATCGAAAATTACTATCAGTATCGTCGCCAACACTGAGCGACGGACTAAGGATCAAGCATGCTTTGGGTTAAAGCCTTTCACATCATCGCCATGGTCTGCTGGTTTGCCGCACTGTTCTACCTGCCGCGACTGTTTGTTTATCATGCCGAAACCAAAGACGAAGCCGGGCGCGAGCGCTTTAAGGTGATGGAACGCAAGCTGTATCGCGGCATCATGACCCCGTCCATGATTGCTACCGTGGTGCTGGGTATCTGGTTAATCTCCTATGCTCCGGCGGCCTACATGGCCCAAGGCTGGATGCACGCCAAGCTTTCGCTGGTCGTTGTATTAATTGGCTATCACCACTATTGTGGCGCCATGGTCAAACGCTTCGCCGCCGACAACAATCAGCGCAGCCACGTGTTCTACCGCTGGTTTAACGAGTTCCCTGTGCTGATACTCATCGCCATCGTGATTCTCGTGGTCGTGAAACCACAGTGGGGTAGCTAAGTTGGCGAGTCTCACCAAAGCTACTTTGCACGGTTTATATGCCATTACCGATCCCGCGCTGATACCGGTAGACGAGCTCGAAGTAAAGGTGGCTGCAGCGCTGCGCGGTGGAGCACGCATTGTGCAGTATCGCGATAAGCCGGCCAGCCCGGCGCAACGGCGCAAAAGAGCCGAACGTTTACAGGCGCTTTGTGTCCAACACAATGCAGCCCTACTGATTAATGACGATGTTGAGCTGTGCCTCGCAGTCGGCGCTGCCGGCGTGCACCTTGGGCGCAACGATGGCGATATTGCCGCCGCACGCGAGGCACTGGGGCCCGACCGGATTCTCGGCGCCACCTGCCACGATAACCTCGCCTATGCTAAAGAGGTCAGCACACTGGGCGTTGATTACGTGGCTTTTGGACGCTTGTATGCTTCAAAGACCAAGCCCGAAGCCCCACCCTGTCCGCTATCGCGCATTCGCGAAGCACAACAGGCCGGGCTCACCACCGTGGGCATTGGCGGTATCACCTTCGCTAAGGCCCCCGAGGTGCTCGCAGCAGGCGCCGACATGCTGGCTGTGATACACGATTTATTTTCCCATGCGGATGTCGAAGCGCAGGCCAAGCGCTACTCCGCCCTGTTTTCCTAGAGTGCTCAGGAGTACTTATGTCCCGTTCAGAACAACTTTTTGCCGAAGCTCAACGCGTCATTCCAGGCGGCGTGAACTCTCCCGTGCGCGCCTTTAAAGGTGTGGGCGGCACGCCACTGTTTTTTGAACGAGGCGAAGGCGCCTATCTGTTTGATGCCGACGACAAACGTTATATCGACTATGTGGGTAGTTGGGGTCCGATGATTCTGGGCCATGCCAATGCCGCCGTGCTCGATGCCGTGCGCACACAGTTGGACAGCGGTTTAGGTTATGGTGCGCCCACCGCCATCGAAACACGCATGGCGAACAAGGTCTGCGAGCTAGTGCCGTCCATTGAAAAAGTCCGTATGGTCAGCTCCGGCACCGAAGCGACCATGAGTGCCATTCGTCTGGCGCGCGGCTTTACCGGTCGCGATACTATAGTGAAATTCGAAGGCTGCTATCATGGCCATGCCGACTCGCTGCTGGTTAAAGCCGGGTCCGGCGCGCTGACCCTAGGCGTACCTAACTCTCCCGGCGTACCTGCTGCACTGGCCGAGCATACGCTCACTCTGCCCTTCAACAAGATTGAAGCCGTTGAAGAATTGTTTGCCGAGATGGGCGATAAAATCGCCGCGATTATTGTCGAACCCGTTGCTGGCAACATGAACTGCATTCCACCGGTACCTGGCTTTCTTGAGGGTCTGCGCGCCATTTGTGACAAGAGCGGTGCAG
>JBFHVM010000159.1:0-7923 GCA_041589495.1 Oleiphilaceae bacterium
AAATATACAAACACTGGGTTGGTCACCGCGCATTAATAGAGAATGGTTTTAATGTAGACGGGAAGCGACTCGAATCAGTGGTGAACGCCTCATTGCAAATGGTGGGACAAGCTATTGACACCACAGCCCTACTAACTGAAGAAGCTCGCCTGACTAAGCAACTGTTCAAGTTGGCCAATAGCGCAGTGGGTTACGGTGATTTTGTTCGCTCCAAACGTGGTAGCGGCACTGATCCCGCAAATCGATTTCTCGATCATGGAAACTACCTGGCTTACGGACTGGGAGCCACCGCCGCTTGGGTGCTCGGGTTGCCACACGGCTTAGCTGTATTACACGGGAAAACCCGCCGAGGTGGGTTAGTTTTTGATGTAGCGGACCTGATCAAGGATGCAGTTATCCTGCCCCAGGCTTTCATTTCGGCAATGCGCGGGGACGAAGAGCAACAATTCCGCCAGGCCTGTATTGAAAATTTAGTGCGCAACGAGTGTCTTGACCTCATGATTGACACTCTCAAGGAAGTGGCCAAGAGTATGAAAGGGAAAGAGGGATGAATGTATTAATTGTCTCTCAGTGCCACAAAAATGCTCTTAACCGAACTCGGCGGATTGTAGATCAATTTGCAGAACGCCGGGGCGAACGCACCTGGCAGACCGCTATTACATGGCAGGGTCTTGATACCTTGCGCTGCCTGCTCAAAAAGACCGCACGTAAAAATACCGCGGTGGCCTGCCACTGGATTCGCGGCAAGGATCATACTGAATTGCTGTGGATTGTTGGTAATGCATCCCATTTTAACGACCAAGGGGCTGTACCCACTAACTCTACGGAGCGCGACATCCTCCGTACTAAGGATGAGAACGACTGGCACCACGCCGAGGAAATCCAACTTCTGTCCGCCATTGCCGCCCTGTTTCATGACCTGGGTAAATCCAATCGAGCGTTTCAGAAAAAGCTTAAAAGCAAAAAGCCCATTGCTGACGCTTTACGTCATGAGTGGGTATCTCTTCGATTGCTGGAAGCCTTCGTAGGGTCGGATGATGATCACGCGTGGCTGGCACGCTTGGCAGATTTGCCTGAGCAGCCTGACTTAGGGTGGATAGCGGCCGTTCTTAAAGATGGCGAAGGGGAGGCACTCCCGAGCCCTCTCAATGCGCTTCCACCGTTAGCACGTATCATTGGGTGGTTAATCGTGTCTCACCATCGATTGCCAGCGAACTGGGGTGGTGACGAGCCTAGCATTAAAGCACTCAATCGGCTGCCCAAAGGAATTTACGAAACCTGGTGCGGAGCACGTCTCGACCCCGGGGAAAAGGCTATCGCGGATTGCTGGCAATTCGATCACGCAGTCCCTTTTTCCAGTCCCGTCTGGCAAACGAGGGCACGCAAGCAGGCCAGAAAAATGTTGGAATGTAATCGCTTATTCGATGACGACTGGCTGACCAGCAACACCTACGTGCTGCATATGGCCCGCTTGATACTCATGCTCGCCGACCATCATTACTCCAGCTTGAGCGATCCCAAAACCCGCATTTCTGGCACACCTGACTACCCTTTGGTGGCTAACACTCGTCGTGACACAAAGAATGCTCTTCGTTATCCCAACCAGCCACTGGATGAACATCTGATCGGGGTCGAGAAACATACCGGACGCATTACATATACACTGCCCCGGCTTGCCCGCCAGTTACCAAGCTTAGCCAGACACAAGGGCTTCAAGCAGCGCAGCCCAAACCCTCTTTTTCGCTGGCAGGACAAGGCATACGACGCGGCCAGTTCGCTGCGAGAGCGCAGCGTTCAACAGGGTTTCTTCGGTATCAACATGGCCTCCACCGGTTGCGGCAAAACCCTGGGAAATGGGCGCATAATGTACGCCCTTGCCGATCCGGCAAGGGGTGCGCGCTTTTCAATCGCTTTGGGTCTGCGAACCCTCACCTTGCAAACCGGCGATGCTTATCGCCAGAAGCTGGGGCTGGGAGCTGACGACCTGGCGGTGTTAGTGGGGGGGAGTGCTGTACGAGCGCTGCACGAACATAACCGAGATCAGCCTGATGGGCCGAATGACCAAGGCAGTGAATCGGCGCAGCCACTGCTGCCCGAAAACAGTTATGTTCATTATGACGGTTGCATAGAAGAGGGGCCGCTATCGGCTTGGCTCGCCGACACTCGCGGAGCCACGGCACTGATTGATGCCCCCATCCTTACCTGCACGATTGACCACTTGGTGCCCGCGACCGAGAGTACCCGGGGGGGGCGCCAGATAGCGCCAATGCTGCGGCTGATGAGTGCCGACCTTGTGCTTGATGAACCAGACGACTTTGGACTGGAGGATCTCCCCGCACTCACCCGTCTCGTTCACTGGGTTGGGCTGCTTGGAAGCCGTCTACTCCTTTCATCGGCTACCTTGCCGCCCTCATTAATTCAAGGCTTGTTCGAAGCTTACCGGGCAGGGCGAGAGATCTACCAAGTGAACCGGGGGATCCCCGGCCAGCCGGTCAATATCTGCACCGCCTGGTTTGATGAATTCAGCACTAAAACAGGGGAACACGCCACAGTAGAAGCCTTTATGACTCAGCATAAACAGTGGGTCACAAAACGGGTAGAAGAATTGACCAGAAAGAATGAGCAACGCCGAATTGCCTGCATTGTGCCCTTGCCTTTATCAACGGGACAAAAAGGCGAGGAGAGAGTTTCAGCCGTTGCGGGGATTTTGAATACAAATGTCCAAGATCTGCATTCCCGGCACCATAGTATCGATCCAGATAGTGGAAAACAGGTCAGTTTCGGGTTGATACGCATGGCCAATATAAGACCATTGGTAGACGTCACACGTGCCCTTGCCGCCTTGCCCGTAAAACCCGACCATCGATTGCACCTTTGTTGCTACCATTCACAGCACCCATTACTGGTTCGCTCTAACATAGAAAAACGCCTCGATCATCTCCTCAACCGCCAAAATCCTGATCGAATTTTTACCGACCCTGAACTGGGAGCCATCCTGAACAGGTATCCCGAGGGAAATCATGTGTTTATCGTCCTGGCAACAGCCGTGGCTGAAGTCGGGCGTGACCACGATTACGACTGGGCAATCGTTGAGCCTTCATCCATGCGTTCCATTATTCAGCTTGCCGGAAGAGTACGCCGGCATCGGCCTGGCCGTTGCCAAACACCGAATATTCACCTATTGGACACCAATCTCAAACATTTGGAGTATGGGCAGGGTACGCCCGCCTACTGCAAACCCGGATTTGAAGATAAAAATTTTCCGTTGGACAGCCATCGCCTTACCGACCTGCTGACTCTCGAGCAGATCGAAAGAATCGATGCCACCCCGCGCATTACCGAGCGACCTGAATTACATCCCCGAAATAATCTTGTTGATTTGGAGCATGATCATCTACGCGCAGTGATGCTTGGAGATTCTGGACCTAAAAACCGCACACTTGCTGTGCATCATTGGTGGAAAACTCACGCACATCTCAGTGGCGAGCTTCAGCGCAGGCAGCCTTTTCGCAACGACCCGCAAGGAAGAGCGGTATATGCACTGCTTTACGATGAAGAAAACGAAACCGTTACTTTCAGCCGCATAGAGCGCGATGGCAGCATTGTTCCGGTTAGTAATCTGCTCCATGACCTAAGGTTAGATTGCGCAGAGGGGGTAAGTTGCTGGGGAGAGATGAGCTATATGGTTCAGGTCGAACATCTGTCCCGTGAAATGGGGATAGACCCTGCCGAGGGTGCGAGAAGATTTGGAACAGTGGAACTTCCTGAGCGTGGTTGCGAGCAGGGTTGGGACTACCACCCTGTGCTTGGACTACGTCGTCATCTGTAATGAATAAAAAGGAGGATGTAATGCCGCATGAGCCGCCCGATCAAGCAGAGATTCGCGCCATCAGCAACCTGGTGGAGACCTTCATCGAAGCACGTTTAACACCCAAGCTTGAAGATCTCGACAAAAAGCTCGACAAAGAATCGGAACAAGACAAAAAACAAGCCATTGAAGAAAAACGTGAGCAGTTGCTATTTGATTATCGAAAAGAGCAATGGTTGGAAAATGCGGCAAAGAGAGTTATGCAGGTCCAACTTGTGACCCACGCTCTTAAATACACACATCCAGAGGCAAGAGGAAGTAGCCTTTATGTGGGTGATCAGCCTCCAGTCGTAAACAAAGAGTTTTTGGGAACACACAGCCTGGGGATGGTGCGACCTGAAGACGTAGTGGGGAATGCTGCTGCCCTGGATGTCTATAAATTTTTAAAACTGGAACATAGAGGGAAACCCCTTTTGGGGCGTGTCTGTGCCCGAGATCCGGAACTCATCGCCGCTCTTTCAGAAAATTCAGAAAAAGCGAGCGCCTGGGTTGAGAGGTTCGCTTCCATAACTGGTAGTGATAAACCCGTTGCCAGTCATAAACTTGCCAAGCAGCTCTATTTTCCTCTTTCGGATGGCGGCTACCACCTCCTTGCTCCGTTATTTCCGACTAGCTTAATTCACACAGTGCACACTCAACTTCGTGAAGCGCGTTTTTCAGAAAAGACTAAAGAAGCGCGACAAGCAAGGCGCGACGGCAAGGATTGCCCTCATGGTTACCACGAGTATCCAAATCTTGCCATCCAGGTATTCGGTGGAACCAAACCTCAAAATGTCAGCCAGTTAAACAGCGAACGATACGGTGAAAACTGGCTTCTGCCTTCATTCCCGCCTACCTGGCATTCCAAGACAGTCCAGCCTCCCTTATCGGTGAAAACGGTATTCGGTCGTTGGTTCGGCTCCCGCCCTGTGGTGCGTGAATTGACAAAGGTGCTGGCCAAATTTCTGGCCGGCACCCAGTACAACAATGTACATATTCGTCGAACCCGAGCCGAACTAGTCGCTCATCTGAGTGATGAATTACTCAATTTTGCCGCCGAATTAGCCGAGTTGCCCCCTGGCTGGAGCGCCGCCCCTGATTGCAAGCTCAATGAGGCCGAAGCATTATGGCTTGATCCGACACGGGCGTTGAATGATGAGACCTTTGCGAGCAGATACCACGCAGGTAATTGGAAGGAAGAAGTCGCTCACCGATTTGGCAACTGGCTTAACCACCAGCTCAACTATCACGACTCTCTCCCCATGGGCGAAGCCGAGCACACCGAGTGGAAGGGAATGCTGTCGCAAACGCTCAATATGATAAAAACGGAGCTTGCCCATGACTGACATGCTTGATGGTCTTATTCTGCTTCCACGGCTCAGGGTGGAGAATGCCAACGCTATTTCTGGCCCGCTCACATGGGGCTTTCCAGCCCCCAGTGCCTTTACAGGTTTTGTGCATGCGTTGCAGCGCAAATTCGGCAGTCGTGTAATTCGCCTCGATGGTGTAGGAATCGTTTGCCACCGCTTTGAACCACAAGTCCATAAACCGAGTGGCAAGTATCACTATCGTTTCAATCTCGCGCGTCACCCGATGGGCCAGGACGGAAAGCCTTCCGGGACGATTGAGGAAGGCCGTGCTCATCTGGAAGTGAGTTTACTGATAGGTGTTTATGGCGATCTGGAACAGCGAGAAGGGGTTGCCTTCGCCAAAAAACTTCATTGCGCAGCGCAATCAATGCGACTTGCCGGCGGCAGCATTCACCCAAGTCTATCTGGGGCAAGATATCAGGCGGAATACCTTGAAATGAGCGGCACCATTGAAGGTGAAGAGAAGGCTTTTCGCAAACTACGTCGGCGTTTGCTGCCCGGTTTCGCCCTCATCAACCGTCATGATCTTCTTTGTGAGCATTTGGCCGAGTTGCGTCAGCAGCAACCTGAGGTGACTCCCCTCGATGCCCTGCTTAGTTTGTCCCGCCTCAATGTGGATCCTGTAGTGCCTGACCCTCAACACCCGGAAAAGGTGACCTGGCAAACATCTCGGGTACGTCCCGGTTGGCTGGTGCCTCTACCGGTGGGCTATGGTGCCATTTCGCAAATATATCCCGCCGGTGAGGTACAAAAAGCCCGCGACACCATCACCCCGTTTTGTTTTGTTGAAAGTCTCTATTCGCTAGGCGAGTGGCTCAGTCCGCACCGCTTGAGCCACCCTGCGCAATGTCTCTGGTATCACCAAGCCGACCCCGATGCTGGTCTCTACCTTTGTAGCCACAATCAAATCCCATCATAAGGAGAATGCAACATGGCTAAAACCGATCTCAAAACCGCCTCAGTTCTCGCATTTGAACGCAAACTTGATCCTTCAGACGCGCTTTTTTCAGCTGGCCGTTGGGATGATCGCACGAAGGGAGAACTCTGGCCAACTGTCAAGGTTCGTGAAAAATCAGTTCGCGGCACAATTTCCAACCGCCTAAAGGCCAGTGAGCAAGATCCAGCTAAACTCGATGCCTCAATCCAATCCCCGAACTTGCAGACCGTCGATATGGCCGCTTTGCCTGCGGACTCTGACACTCTGCGTGTACGTTTTACTTTACGTGTATTAGGTGGCACGGGTACACCCTCTGCCTGCAACAACTTCGACTACCAGAGAAAGCTACAGGCAACTGTCCAAGGTTATATTCATACCCACGGGTTTACTGAGGTTGCTCGCCGATATGCCCACAATCTGGCCAGTGGTCGATTTTTGTGGCGTAATCGAATGGGGGCCGAGCAACTTGAAGTAACTGTGCATCAATTAAAGGGTGGTGAAAAGGAAAACACCTGGGTATTTGATAGTCAAGACTTCAGTCTTCGTAGTTTTGATGGGAGCGGCAAGGGCATTAAGCAACTCACCGAGGTAATAGCCAAAGGGCTGACCGGCGATAATTACGTTTTACTGGAGGTGATTGCCCATGCACGTGTGGGCGATGGCCAAGAGGTCTTCCCTTCTCAGGAGTTAATACTAGATAAAGGTAACTCCAAGGGCAGTAAAAGCAAAACGCTTTACACCGTGGGTGATGTGGCCGCCATGCACTCGCAAAAAGTCGGCAATGCCTTGCGAACGATCGACACCTGGTACCCTAACCCTGAGGGGGAAGACCTGGGACCCATCGCCGTAGAACCTTATGGCTCTGTGACTTCCCAGGGTCGTGCCTACCGCCAACCCAAACAAAAATTGGACTTCTATACCTTGCTCGACAACTGGGTCATACGCGATAAAGAACCAGATCCAGAACAACAGCACTACGTTATGGCGAACCTGATTCGTGGTGGTGTATTTGGCGAAAAGGAGTAATTTATGGACCACTATTTGGAGATCCGACTTCTACCTGACCCCGAGTTTCAACCAACGGTTTTGATGAGTGCTCTGTACAGTAAGTTGCACCGTGCCTTGGTTCAGCTCGAAAATCCCGGGTTGGGGGTCAGCTTCCCGGATATTGAGCAGGCTTGCCCAACCTTGGGAAAACGCCTTCGATTACACGGCAAACATGAAAACCTGCAACGGCTCATGGCATTAAATTGGCTAACAGGGATGCGAGATCACACATCTGTGGGGGAATTGACCCCAACCCCAGATAATGTAGACTACCGTGTGGTGCGGAGGGTGCAGGCAAAAAGCAATCCTGAGCGTTTGCGCCGACGCTTGGCAAAACGCAGGGGGATTAGCTTGGAAGAGGCTCAGAAGCTAATTCCCGACAGTTATACAAAACAGCTGACTTTACCATTTGTCACCATCCGCAGCCAAAGCACTGGGCAGACTTTTCGCTTGTTTATTGATCACCTGCCACCACAATCCGCACCAGTGCCAGGCAAATTTAGCCATTATGGCTTGAGTCCCACCGCTACCGTGCCGTGGTTTTGACCCTTTTTTTACGGTGTCGCTCAAAACACACAAAATCAACTACTTACAAAGTCCACTTGAAATAAGGGGCTGTGTAGCAAAGCAGACGAAAACCAATTTAAAACACTAGCTTATACGATAATCGCATTAGTTCACTGCCGCATAGGCAGCTTAGAAATGCGATGGGGTTATGATCA
>JBFHVM010000160.1:0-7843 GCA_041589495.1 Oleiphilaceae bacterium
AATTAAACCGATTGGCCCGAGGCTGCGCAGCGTTGCCCTGACGTAAACCACCCAGGCAATAATCAACACCACGCCAGAAAGCACCATCCAGGGTGAAATGTTCTGTAAATCATTCACCAGCCAGTGCACGTAGGAATAGCCGCTGGGATTGTAAGTACACAATACGAGCAGCAAAGCAAAAATAAAGCGCAGGAACACGCCCTGTGAAGTAATCGTAGACATTAAGGTTTCCGCTTGTGTATGGAATTGCACATCATAATGACAGCAATGGCCTGACACCAGCATCGGTTGTGGCTAAACCGCTCAAAGAATGAGCTTGAGAACAATGCCTTTCGATGGCTTCGGTTAACTCCGGTAATAAGGGCTCAGGCATGTCATGCGCCATACCCTTCACTAACATCCACTGTTTTTGGCAAGTTAAAGCATCGTAGATCGCCCTGCCACAAGCCGGCTTCAGTAACGGGTCTTCCGCACCATGAATCACCAGCGTTGGCGCAAGAATTCGCCTGGTTTCTTTTTTCAGGTTGCCCGAGGCCAAAATTGCGTGGGTTTGCCTGAGTGTGCCTCCGGGAGAGTAGGCACGGCGATAGTTATGGCGAATACGCTCTTCAACTTCTTCGAGAGGCGTGGGATAAACTGGACTTTGAATGGCTTGCCAAAAATTCAATAGCCTGGCTACGGCTTGTTCCTCTTCGTGGCCACCCGCATTACCCCGCCCTAATTTTAGTAGAAGCGAATAGTCCGGCAGCGGCAAACGGGGTGAATTAGTACCCGACATCATTACTGTCAACGATTGCACGCGGTTGGGATAGCGCGATGCCACGATCTGCGCAATCATACCGCCCATCGAGGCCCCCAAGAGATGGACCGGGCGCACATCCAGCCGGTCTATCAAATGCGCAGTATCAGCAGCCATGTCGAAAAGGTCATAGCTACTCTTGAATCGCAGTCCCATGCGGTGCTGCAAGAATGCCAGCTTTGTGTCAACGCGTCGGCTACTGCGTACCCGTTCACTCAGACCCACATCGCGATTATCAAAGCGGATAACCCTAAAGCCCTGTTGTACCAATTCGTTGATGAAGCGATCGGGCCAAAATGTTAGCTGGCATCCCAACCCCATGACCAACAATAGCGCAGCCCCCTTTGGGTCTCCCTCCTCCTGCACCCATAAACGCAAGCCATTGGCCTCTACCGGGTAACGGCGAATCTGTCTGGCATGTGTGTTCACCATAGGGATGATCTCCTGAAGCATTGGACTGTTAAAGTCTGGCACACTATTGTGGCAACCGCGAACGAGAAATTGTTGATGCTCTATGCTCAAGAAAAAGGAGTCAAAAACCATGCCCCGGGATAGCTATACCAAAAGCGATTTTGCACACTTTTACCCACACCAGACCCGATGGCATGACAACGACCTGTACGGTCACATCAACAACGTCATCTACTATTCTTATATGGATTCCGCGGTAAATCGTTACCTCATTGAGTATGGTGGCTTAGACATTCATCATGCGCCCATCGTGGCTTACGTGGTGCATTCAAGCTGTGACTACTTTTCGCCGCTAGCCTACCCCGATGCACTTGAATTAGCTATTGCAGTCAAGAAACTCGGAAACCGATCGGTAAGTTACTGCGTAGGAATCTTTAAACAGGGCAAGGTTTCGCCTTCTGCCGTGGGGGAGTTTGTACATGTATTTGTCGATCGAGCCAGCGATCGCTCAGTTGCCATTCCCTGCGAAATTCGCAAGGCGCTACAAAAGTTGGAGATGAATCATGACGCTTAAGCAACGCTACCCGTATTACCTCGCTGGTGAGGCGCGATTTGATAACGAAGATCTTGAGGTTCACGACAAGTTTAGCGGAGAGCTTGTTAGTCGCGTAGCGCTGGCAAGCCCGGAGATATTAGACCAGGCCATCGAGGCTGCCCATGACGCCCGAAACGCGATGGCTTTACTGCCGGTGCACGCCAAGCAGAGCATTCTCGAGCATTGCGTAGCACGGTTTCGTGAGCGGGCTGAAGAGCTGGCTGGCGTTTTGTGTATCGAAGCAGGCAAACCCATCAAAGACGCCGAGGGCGAAGTAGGACGTCTCATCGACACCTTCAAAATCGCAGCAGAGGAAACATCCCGGCTGTATGGCGAAACCATACCGTTGGATATCAGCGCGCGCGCTGAACACTACTCTGGAATGACCCGCTATTTTCCCATTGGTCCCTGTGCTTTTATCAGCCCATTTAACTTTCCGCTTAATCTGGCAGCGCATAAGGTCGCCCCCGCCATCGCAGCAGGCTGCCCCTTTGTGTTAAAACCAGCCAGTCTCACCCCCTTGGGCGCGCTATTGATAGGTGAGGTTTTGGCCGAATGCGATTTACCCAAAGGAGCCTTTTCCATTCTGCCCTGTCGCCGCGATAGCGCCGATCTGCTTACTGAAGATGAGCGCCTCAAATTATTGAGTTTTACCGGCTCGCCCGACGTTGGCTGGAAGCTAAAGTCCAAAGCCGGCAAGAAAAAAGTGATCCTCGAACTCGGGGGCAATGCAGCATGTGTGGTACACCGGGATTGGGACATTGGTGATGCGGTAGAACGCATCATTACCGGCGCATTCTACCAAAGTGGCCAAAGCTGTATTGGTGTGCAGCGTATCTATATACACGAAGATATTTACAGCGAACTCAAAGATGCGCTTGTATCTGCCACGCATAAGCTCAAGGCGGGAGATCCAAAAGATCCCGAAACCTTTATTGGACCAATGATCACGGAAGAAGAAGCCAAGCGGCTCAAAGGCTGGATCGATCAGGCGAGCGAAAAAGGGGCCAACCTCATATGTGGCGGTCAGCGTAATGGAAACATGCTCCAGGCTACCCTACTCGAAAATGTAGACCCAGTATGCGACATCTATGCCGAAGAAGCTTTTGGGCCTGTGGCAGTGCTCGAACCCTATAGCGATTTTGAAGCGGTGTTAGGCAAAGTGAACGACAGTCGTTACGGGCTGCAAGCCGGCATTTTTACTCGCGACATATTTAAGGCACACCAGGCTTGGGAAACGCTCGAAGTAGGCGGAGTTGTCATTGGCGACGTACCTTCCTGGCGTGTTGATCATATGCCCTATGGCGGAGTGAAAGATAGCGGCCTGGGGCGTGAAGGCATTCGCTGGGCCATGCGAGATATGTGCGAAGAGCGCTTATTGGTATTGCGCAGACCTTAAAAAACGTTAAAGTGGCCCCATATTAGTAACTATTCGTGCAATTTTGTAGTGGTACAGCAGTACATGATTCGACGCCTTAGAAAACGCCCGGTTTGGCTGGCTGCCTCTGTTTTGCTGGCCTCTTTAGTGATTTTGCTGTTTTATTCCCAGCCCGGCTTACCCACGCTCGAAGTTAGCCGTGAGAACCCGGTTGCCAAAGTGCCCAACTTTTCAAAGTACAGAGATGTAGAGCAGAAGAAACAGGCTTTTTTTGATTTTCTGTACCCAATAATCGAAGAAGAAAATATCCACCTGCTCGAGATTCGGCGCGTGCTGCAAGATCTCGCAAATAAAAACAGCTGGGCTGAAGCAGAGCTGGATTGGATTGATGAGCTCACCACCCTATACATTGGTGAAGACAATAACGAGTCTACCGAACAACGTTTAACCAAACTGCTGCGGCGTGTGGATATGATTCCTCCATCGCTTGTTCTGGCACAGGCCGCCATCGAATCGGCCTGGGGTACAAGTCGCTTTGCACGAGAAGGAAACAACCTTTTTGGCCAATGGTGCTTTAGTAAGGGGTGTGGATTGGTGCCTCATCAACGTGCAGACGGGAAACACCATGAGGTCGCACGCTTTGATACGGTAAACGATTCTGTGTCCGCGTACTTGAAAAATCTTAACGCTTTCCGGGCCTATCAATCACTCCGCGAAGCCCGCCTTCAAGCAAGAATAAAAGACGCTCCATTGCGCGGCAGTGCTTTGGTGAAAGGATTGGGGCAATACTCCGAACAGGGAGATGCCTATCTGGCAAAGGTGCAGCGGGTAATTGCGCAAAACAGCCTTGGAAAAATGGACGAGCGCTTTCTCAGCACGCAGCTTGCGAAAAATTAGCCGATCTTTCTGGTTGGACGCAACCAGAGCTTGTATCGTTGAGGTGACCCTCACCCACTCACGCGTAGTGAGCTCAGATCACCTCCTTTGTACATCCGGAGGTACAAGCAAAAGCTTAAACGCAAGGCCTGTTAACTCTCAGCACCACTTTAGCAAGCGATTGTTTCTGGCCTTTACGATCAATAACCAAATGTAAAATCAGGGAAGTAATGGAAGCCAAGGTTTGACCTTGTACGCAAGCTGGACTATATCAAGATGACAGAACACGGGTTGTCCTAATGAAACACTTAATACTTGCTACGCTTGTTACAGGCCTGGTGTCCTTTCTTGCTAGCGCAGAAGAAATTCACATTGCAACAGGTGAATATGCACCCTGGGCATCTGCCGAACTGGCCCACGACGGCATTACTAACCGTTTGGTGCGCGATGCCTTTGCCGAATCGGGCGTCGAGGTTATTTATCACTACATGCCCTGGAAACGAGCCCTTGAAGCAACCAAGGTAGGCAAGTATACCGCGACCTCTTTCTGGTCCTATTCCCATGAACGCGCGCAGGCGTTTTTACACAGCGATGCTCTCAGTGATTTGCCGCTATCCCTGTTTCACAAGAAGACGACGCACATTAAAGACTGGAGCCTACTAGCCGATCTTAGTTACCTGCGCTTCGGGGCCACCAGAGGCTATTCCTATACCGATGAATTTTGGGACCTGGAACGCCGTGGAGTATTGCGCGTTTCGATCAGTAATTCAGATATAGAGAACTTCAAAAAGCTGCTGTCAGATCAAATCGATGTCTTTCCCGTATCCACTTACACGGGCTGGTATTTATTAAGTAAACACTTTCCTACAGAAGATGTGCAACGTATTCAGGTTCAGGAGCAACCACTTAAATCCAATAAAGAGTATTTACTGTTTTCTCGTGAAGACCCGCGCAGTGAAGACCTGTTAAAGCGCTTCAACCGGGGACTCCAAATATTAAAAGAACGCAACGCGCTGGAACACTACACCAGGCATTTGCTTCGCCAATGCTGCGATTTTATTGACGGCTAGCTTTTAGCAGACATGATTTTTTGCCTTGCCAGCTTCTATTGCCAGAATCTGCTTAATCTCCGGAATACATGAGCCGCAATTGGTTCCAGCCTTACAGGCTGCCCCCACCGCTGCATAATCACGCAGACCTTTTTCCTGAATGACTTTCTTAATGGTCGTCTCGCCAACATTGAAGCAGGCACAGACAGTGGCCCCCGTGCTCTGCCCACTTGGTGCAACTCCGCTTAACAGTTGCTGGCGCTCGTCCCGGTTAAGACTGCCTTTAGCAAATAGTTGCCCCATCCACTGCCGATCCGGCAATAACGCCAGCGCATGATCAGGGGCGGCGCACACGACCAAACATAGTTTATCGCCATCAAAGGCAGCGAGTCTCACTACCCTACTGCTTTCGTCTTGGTATAACTGCCACTGCCAGCGCTGTTGCGAGTCTATTTGCTCAGGCAATGCCTCCCAACTGCGCTCGGATGTGCCTGCCATCTCATAACGCACATGCTGCTCGCCATTCACCTTCACGCAGTAATCACTGTTCCAGTCAGTATCAGATCGGCTCAACGCAAAACCATACCAAGCCGCTTTGAGAGGACGTACTGAAACCGGCGTATGCTTGCTCTCAGGCTGACCGGAAACCGGATCAACAACCGGATTAACCAAGGCCCCCATGCGTCCCTTGCGCGCATATTGTTCTGACCAGTGCATGGGAACAAACACCATACCCGGACGCTGACTGTCCGTTACTCTCACACGGGCAAACATTTGTCCCCAAACACTTCGCAAGTGCGCCAGGGCGCCATTTACCAACTGAAAACGCTGAGCATCGCCCGGGTGAATTTC
This sequence comes from Oleiphilaceae bacterium, assembly GCA_041589495.1. Lineage (GTDB taxonomy): Bacteria > Pseudomonadota > Gammaproteobacteria > Pseudomonadales > Oleiphilaceae > PZPK01. Next base: position 5,961 of record JBFHVM010000160.1, read on the forward strand.
AACAAATGGTTCGGGACGATGCTGATTAAGACGCGGCGCCAGCGCACTGCGCGTCATGGTATGCCACTGATCTCGAAGGCGCCCCGTATTGAGTACCAGGGGGTACTGATCATTGGGCAGATTTACCGGCAAGCGATGCTTCACCACTATAAACTGCGCCTTTTGACTGGGTGTAAAAAATCTCCCATCACCAAAAAAACGTTTACGTCCCTTAGGGTAAGTTTTATTGATAGGCCATTGCGTCGGTACAAACGCTTCGTAAGCTTCGCGCGTTAACTTGGACAGGCCCGATATATCAAAATCCCTCAAGCCATGCTGTTCGTCATTTTCGAAACCGGAAAGCGCTGCGTGTTCCACGAATATTTCACTGTGATGCGCATAGGTAAACGCCTCTGCATGCCCCATCCGTTTGGCGACTTCACAGAGGATCCACCAATCCGGTTTGGCTTGTCCTGCAGGCGCCAGCAGTCCACGTTGCCTAGTGATATAACGTTCGCTATTGGTCACCATGCCGTCTTTCTCACTCCACCCCTGGGCCGGGAGTTTGATATGGGCCAAATCCAGTGTGTCGCTATGCGCCACACAGTCCGACACCACGACTAAATCACACCCTTTGAGTGCCTCCTTAACCTTATCGGCATTGGGCAGACTCACCACTGGATTAGTCGCCATAATCCATACAGCTTTAATGCGTCCATCTGCAACCGCATCAAATAAATCAACGGCAGGTAGGCCGGGCTTCGATGGAATCACGGTAGAACCCCAAAATCGCCCTACGCGATCTCGATGCTCCGGATTCTCTAGACTCATGTGTGCAGCCAGCTGATTGGCCAAACCACCCACCTCGCGACCACCCATGGCATTGGGCTGGCCAGTGAGCGACAAAGGCCCTGCGCCCTCACGGCCAATCCGGCCTGTGGCTAAATGGCAATTGAGAATGGCATTGACCTTATCAACGCCTGCAGAAGATTGTTTAACGCCCTGTGAATAGAGGGTCATCACCTTGTCATGACCCGTAAACCAGGCAAAAAAGGTTCTAACATCTGCGAGAGGCAACCCACAGCGTGCCGCTACCTGCTGAAGATTTTGACCATCCTGGCGGGCTGCATCAAGGCAGGCTTCAAACCCTTCGGTGTAATTTTCAACAAAACGTTGGTCGAGCGCGTCATGCTCGGCAAGATAGGCAAGTAAACCGTTATACAGCGCAACATCAGCGCCACTATCGATGGCCAAGTGCAAGTCTGCGATGTCACAGGTTGCTGTACGACGTGGATCAATCACCACCACCTTCATTTGAGGGTTGGCGTCTTTGGCGGCGCGAATTCGCTGATACACTATGGGGTGACACCAGGCAGTATTGGACCCAACCAGCACGATAAGCTCAGCGTGGTCGAGATCGTCGTAACAGGCCGCTACGGTATCACTACCAAAGGCGCGCTTGTGGCCGGCCACCGCCGAAGACATACACAGACGACTATTGGTATCGATGTTGGCACTGCCAATAAAGCCCTTCATCAGTTTATTGGCGATGTAATAATCTTCGGTGAGTAACTGTCCGCTACCATAAAATGCAACGGCATCGGGTCCATAACGCTCTATAACTTGTTTGAAGCCCTCAGCAACCGCCTGCAACGCCGAATTCCAATCAGTCGTCTGACCATGTACCTCGGGGTGCAGTAAACGGCTTTCGACCGCTAGCGTCTCACCGAGGGATGAACCTTTGGAACATAAGCGCCCCTGATTGGAGGGGTGCTCATCGTCACCTCTCACCGACACCGCACGCCCAACGACGTTTACTTCTGCCTTGATGCCGCAGCCAACACCACAGTAAGCACAGGTGGTGCGAAGGGTTTGCAGAGGTATCGATTGTGCTGTAGTCATCA
>JBFHVM010000161.1:0-7743 GCA_041589495.1 Oleiphilaceae bacterium
AGGGGCGAGGACTTTCTCGCGCGAATTGGCGGTGATGAGTTTGTACTCATACTAAAAGGCGATCAGTCTTCCCAATCCTATCAGCGCGTATTAGACGCGATAGCGAAACCCGTCGACTGGAACGAGCAAATGTTAGTGGTCTCAGCAAGTATGGGTATCACTTTTTACCCGAGTGACATCGAATCAGCCGATGGTTTGTTGCGACACGCTGATCAAGCCATGTATCGTGCTAAGGAAAGCGGAAAAAATAGTTTTGCACTGTTTGAGCCGGAACTGGAAAAAAACAAGCAGGAGCGAACCGCTTTGCTTGAGGCCTTTCGTATTGGGCTAAAACGCCAGGAGGTTGTGCTGTATCTTCAGCCTAAGGTTGATTTAACAAATGGGACGACCTACGCGTATGAGGTACTAGTGCGTTGGCAGCACCCGGAGCAGGGCTTGCTTTACCCTGATCAGTTTTTGCCCGTATTGGTCGATACTGAGTTGATGGTGGCTTTGGATTGCTATGTGCTTGATCACGCACAGGAGCACATATTAAGCCAGCAAAGCCAAGGAGAAATTCTGCGCCTGGCCGTTAATGTTACGCCCGACTTTCTGCTCAGTGATGCCTTTGATGAGGCATTAGGACGCTTGGAGAGTTTGGCTCCTGCTGTGCGTGAATGCCTGACACTTGAGATCGTCGAATCTACCTTGCTCTCTGATATGGAGTTGGCCATTACACGCTTACAACGCTGTAAACACTTGGGTATGAGTATTTCTCTTGATGATTTCGGTACCTCATTTTCCTCTTTAACGTACTTTCGTTCCCTGCCCATAGATGAGATTAAAATCGACAAAAGCTTTGTATTTGGTATGCTCGAGAATGAGGATGATGCCAAACTCGTGAACAGTATTATCGGGATTTCAAAGTCTTTCGATCGCAGCGTGATTGCCGAGGGGGTTGAAACCGAAGGTCATGTTTCGGCCCTTAAGAAACTGGGGTGTGATAAGGGGCAGGGCTATTTTTATTCGGCGCCACAACCAGTGAATCATTTTCTCGCCGACCGGTGACTGTTCGGCGGCCAAGAAGTAGCATTCTGAGTCTCTCAAGATTGTGCGCTAGTGCAAAACCCTCTCCATTTGGATTGCTAAATTACGGCTTGTTCTTGCAAGCTGTACCCTGATTTGGCTTATTTACACTTCCTCTCGCAAGCCATGGATGCGTCGTACGGCTGGGCTTCTTTTTTACTGTCAATACAGGGGCGATTCGTACATACCTCAAACCCTTTTAATACTCTTGTCTGCACTTTTTATTGTAGCCTACTCCAATGGTGGTAGTGGCAGAGGTGAATCGAATTCGGGGGAGGCTGCAAATACCTTCTCTGTTTCAGGTGGTAAAGTCATTACGCAGGCCAATGTTACCGAAGTGAGAGTGTCCATTGGTGACGCAAAACTTGTGGCCAATCAGCTTGAGGAACGGCAGGAAGGCATTGTTCGACTTGATGATTTCTGAGATATTCGGGGGATTCCGCACAAATCGGTTGCTAGGCGGGCGTGGCCTGCCTACAATCCAACTGTCTTGTCGGGGCGCCGTTTAAAGTTGTAAGAAACGGCTGAGACCGCAACGCGAGGTCGGTAAGACTCTCGTGCGGAACCCGTTGAACCTGATATGGTTAGTACCAGCGCAGGGAACAGGCAGCGAGTTTCCGCTCTGTTATCCGTTCTGGCTGACCTCCATCCAAACGGAGCACATCATGAAAACCACTTCCTTCGAAAAGCTTAGTGAAACGGCACAGGTAGATGCCTTGTCAACGCAGCCATTCCCGGCATCGCAAAAAATTCATGTAGAAGGCAGTCGCTCCGACATTCGTGTGGCCATGCGCGAAATCAGTCTACACCCCACCACGCTGCAAAATGGCGAGCTCGAAGCGAATGCGCCGGTGCGGGTTTACGATACCTCAGGCCCCTATACGGATCCCAATGCGAATATTGATGTGCGTAAAGGCCTAGAGCCGCTAAGAGAGTCCTGGATAGAAGAGCGCCACGACACCGAGTGGCTCGAAGGCTTTTCTTCAGACTATGCCAATGTTCGGGATAGCAATATGGCTTTGGAGGGCCTGCGTTTTCAATACAAGCGCCGGCCTCGAAAAGCCAAAGCAGGAAAGAATGTGACCCAGTTGCATTACGCGCGCCAGGGTATTATCACTCCCGAAATGGAATATATCGCGATTCGCGAAAACCTTGCTTTGTCGGAAGCCCAACTTGAGCACGCGACAAAAGAACAGCATCCTGGGCAAAGCTTTGGTGCATCTATTCCCAAAATCATTACTCCGGAATTTGTACGTGACGAAGTAGCTCGGGGCCGTGCGGTCATCCCTAACAATATTAATCACCCCGAAACCGAGCCCATGATTATCGGGCGTAACTTCCGCACCAAGGTCAATGCCAATATTGGTAATTCAGCCGTGACCTCATCCATTCAGGAAGAAGTCGAAAAGCTGGTTTGGGCGACGCGTTGGGGGGGCGACACGGTGATGGACCTGTCTACAGGGCAGAATATTCACGAAACGCGGGAGTGGATAATTCGAAACTCTTCTGTACCGATAGGCACCGTGCCTATCTATCAGGCGCTCGAAAAATGCGGAGGCGTTGCAGAAGATCTTACCTGGGAGCTGTTCCGTGACACGCTGATCGAGCAGGCAGAGCAGGGCGTGGATTACTTTACGATTCATGCCGGTGTGTTGTTGCGTTATGTTCCGATGACGGCCAAACGCGTCACCGGTATTGTGAGTCGTGGTGGTTCCATCATGGCCAAATGGTGTCTGGCACATCATAAAGAAAACTTCCTCTACACGCATTTTGAAGAAATCTGCGAGATTATGAAGGCCTATGATGTTTGCTTTAGTTTGGGTGACGGATTGCGCCCTGGCTCTGTAGCGGATGCCAATGACGAAGCACAGTTCTCGGAGCTTCGTACGCTGGGTGAACTGACCAAAATTGCCTGGAAACACGATGTACAAACCTTTATTGAAGGCCCTGGCCATGTGCCCATGCATATGATCAAGGAAAACATGGAGGAGCAGCTCAAGCACTGCCACGAAGCGCCGTTTTATACCCTGGGGCCGCTTACCACCGATATTGCACCGGGTTATGATCACTTCACTTCCGGCATTGGTGCCGCTCTGATTGGTTGGTATGGCTGTGCCATGTTGTGCTACGTCACCCCAAAAGAACATTTGGGTCTGCCAAACAAGGATGATGTGAAGCAGGGTTTGATTGCCTACAAAATCGCTGCCCATGCGGCCGACCTTGCAAAAGGACATCCCGGAGCGCAAATCCACGACAATGCCATGTCCAAGGCGCGCTTTGAATTCCGTTGGGAAGATCAGTTTAATCTCGCGCTCGATCCGGACACGGCGCGTGCGTATCACGACGAAACCCTGCCTAAAGACAGTGCCAAAGTGGCGCATTTCTGTTCCATGTGTGGGCCTAAGTTCTGCTCCATGAAAATATCACAGGATGTGCGCGATTACGCTGAACAGCAGGAGTCAGAAAAGCTGGCCTCGGATGCGGCAGAAGGCATGGCCGAAATGTCCGAGAAATTCCGTGAGCAGGGTAGTGAGATCTATCACGAAGTATAAGTCGGTAGCTTTAGAGGGTAAGTGAATGGATCTTGGTCGCATAGATTTAAATCTGCTCGTGCATCTTGATGTGTTGTTGCGTGAGCAGAATGTCACCAAGGCAGCGAATCATTTGGGGATTACCCAGCCCGCCATGAGCAATGGGCTCAAACGCCTTCGTGCGTTATTTGAAGATCCTTTACTCGTGCGCACCAGTGATGGCATGGCTCCAACGGAGCTGGCCATCAAGCTAAAACCTCTGGTGCGTGAGATACTGTTCAAGGTAGAAAAAGTCGTACAGCCCGAGCGTGATTTTGATGTAAACAGTGATCGCGTGTTCCGTATCATGGCCAGTGATTACGCCGAGTCAACGCTCATTCCAGCCGTGCTCAGCGCGGTAAGGCAGGCGGCACCTAACATCACTCTCGATGTGCTTACGCCCAGCGACGTTTCTTTCGAAGACGTTGAGCAGGGGCGGGTCGATATGGCCATTAATCGTTTTGATACCTTGCCGCAGTCTTTTCACCAAAAGACTATTTGGTCCGATACTTTCTCGTGCCTGATGAGCCCGGAAAACAGCCTGGTCGATCGCTTCGACCTGGACGATTATCTCGAAGCCAGCCATATCTGGGTAAGTAAGACCGGGTTTGGTGTCGGTGTGGGTGTGAATCCGCAGGATGTGCAGCGTTTAGGCTGGGTAGACGAAGCGCTCGCTAAGCTGGGAGGTAAACGCAAGATTTCGGTCTTTACACGGCATTATCAGGTCGCCATGTTGTTGGCTCAGCAGCACGACCTGGTCGCAACTTTGCCAAGTCGGGCCGCGCGACTCAAAAGCGAAAGTGCCAAACTGGTGGTTAAAGAACCTCCGTTTGAGATTCCACCTTTCGAGCTGAAAATGGCCTGGAGTGCGCTATTACACCATAATGCCGGGCATCAGTGGTTGCGGCACCTGATCGTTGAGGTTGCAGCGCAGCACGTTGATTAGAAGCGCTTGGAGATGCCCAGTACCAGTGTCGACATGGTGCTGTCTTCTACCAGCGGGCTGGTTTCCCATGGGCCGGTCAGATCCTCCCATGCATAGTAAATGGTCGCCAGAGTCTGCGGCGACATTTGATATTCGATTAACAGGTCCAATCCAAAGTGCCCGCTGTTACCGGGTTTGTACTCTGGTCTGAAATCCCGATAATTTTCATAGGTGTTGCCACTTAAATCTGCAGCTTCACGGTTTTGAGCTTCGGTCACTTCAAAATAGTAGCGGTTGTATTTGGTGCTGTAATAGTTGGCAAACATGCCGGGTACAATCCGCATGTCACCTGTTTCGGCAATGTCGCGCGATATTTTTGTGCGTGTTCGGTGGGCATCGTGTGACGAGCTGACGTCGCGCCACCAGGAGAACTCTACCAGACCTACGTTACTGTAATAGTGAAATGCCAATCCCGCTTCGATGGCGGAGTCGCGATCGTTCAGCCCTAAATACAGGTCGCTTTGTGAGCTGTTAATATCGTTGGTATCGAGTTGAATTTCGCCTATGGTTGCTTCGAGAGAAAAACCTACACGCCCAAAGCGAGAAAAGTAAAAGCCGAGCGTACTGCCCTTTCCGTAAAAGTTACCGGCCTCGAAACTTAGCAGTGGAACAGCCTGGCCGTAGGCATCCTGACCAAAATAAACGGCAGAATTGAGCGCGTAGCCAATGCCGAGGGCATCGTTTTTATCTTGTGCATTGGCCTGTAATGAAATAAAACAAACAATATACAGCAAGGTTTTGATGAGGTGATCAGCGGTGGGTGCGGTACGCATACCGGGTTCCATTATCCTTAAATTTGATTAAATGGTTCAGGGCGAAGGCATTGTAGCCTGCTTTTAAGTCAAAGGTTGCGACTTGTATAGCAAGTTGCATTGCAAATTTAAATCTATCATTCAGTTACGTGTCAGCATAGGAGAGGGCAGCAATGAAAAAGGTCGGTTTGATACTGTCGGGATGTGGTGTATTTGACGGAGCAGAAGTTCACGAAAGTGTGCTGTGCATGCTCGAAATATTAAAACAGGGTGCAGTTTACCAGTGTATTGCGCCCAATCAGCCGCAGCACCACGTTATTAATCACCTGAATGGTGAAGAAATGCCAGAAAACAGGAATGTTATGGTAGAAGCCGCGCGTATCGCACGAGGTGATATCACTGCATTGGACGAAGTAAAACCTGAAGATCTTGACGCCCTGATTTTACCAGGCGGTTTTGGTGCGGCCAAAAACCTCAGTGATTTTGCCTTTAAGGGGGCTGAGTGCCAGGTGAGTAGGGAATTGGCTCAATTGGCAAAGTCGATGCACGAATCGGGTAAGCCTTTGGGCTTTGTTTGTATTGCTCCGGTAATGATCCCCAAGATTTTTGGTCCAGGTATTCGCCTAACCATTGGTACTGATGAACAAACCGCTTCAGTTGTTGCTCAGATGGGCGGCGAGCACGTGTCCTGTCCAGTTGAAGAGTTGGTTGTCGATGAAACGAACAAAATCGTATCAACGCCGGCATATATGTTAGCAGATAGTATTCTGGAGGCCGAAGCGGGCATACGAAAGTTGGTGTCAGAAGTCCTTCGTCTGTGCCAATGATTCAAAATGGTGCGCTCTAAGAATTAAAGGGCGTATTTAGTGCGTCATCAAGGTGCATCGGTGGGTAAAAGGCTATTAAAAACAGGTATCTAGTACTAGGGTGCTGGTTGGCCGATTTATTGCTTTAACCTGTCCATATCGTGTTGTGGGTAGGTGTTATGAAAGAAAAGCTGGTAGTCATTGGTAATGGCATGGCGGGCATGAAGGTCGTTGAGGAACTCATCGAAGAACATGCGGATCAATTTGAGATTACCGTTTTCGGCGCCGAACCGCATGGCAACTACAATCGCATCATGCTGTCGCCTGTGCTAGGTGGCGAAAAACGTTTTAACGATATTCTCATTCAAAGCCGTTCCTGGTACGACGACAACCAGATCACCTTGCATGCTGGTGAACAAAAGCAAATCGTTGCGATTGATCGTAATGCCCGGCAGGTGAGCGCCAAGGATGGCACGTTGGTCCACTATGACCGGCTGCTGCTCGCTACCGGTTCTACTCCCGTGCTGCTTGATGTGCCGGGTAAGGAGCTTGGGGGGGTGATGGCTTTTCGCAGCATTGCAGACGTTGAAGCCATGCTGCAGCGAGCTCAGCCAGGTAGCAAGGCGCTAGTTCTGGGCGGAGGCTTGTTGGGGCTCGAAGCCGCCAATGGCCTGTGCAGTCAAGGGATGGATGTTACAGTTATACACCACCGGGATATTATCCTTAACCGGCAGCTTGATGCACGTGCAGCCAAGTTGCTGCAGGCAGAACTGGAGGGGCGAGGCGTAAGGTTCAAGCTGTCTGCCGAAGTGAGTCACATAGCTCCTGATAGTGAACATCAGGTTTCTGCTGTGCACTTTAAGGATGGCAGTCAGTTGGACTGTAGTCTTTTCGTGATGGCCATCGGTATTCGGCCCAATATATCACTTGCGCGATCGGCGGGGCTGCAATGCGAGCAGGGGGTGCTAGTGAATGACACGATGCAGACCTTTGACCCTCGTGTTTACGCCGTTGGTGAATGTGTTCAGCACCGCAGTCTGACCTTTGGTCTGGTGGCGCCACTTTATGAACAGGCGCGTGTATGTGCCAACCATCTGGCTCGTTTGGGCTTCTCTCAGTATCGTTATGCGCCCTCCGGTGTCCGGCTCAAAGTCAGTGGTATAGATCTGTTCTCAATGGGCCTCATCGAAGCCGATGAGGCTTGCGAGACTCTGGTATTTGAGGATCTCCATGCAGGGGTATATAAGAAGCTTCTGATAAAAAATAATCAACTGGCAGGGGCGGTGCTCTATGGAGATACTCGCCACAGCGGTTGGTATCAGGAGTTAATCGAAACTCATGCGCCGGTACAGGCAATACGTCAGGCGCTAGTGTTTGGCCCGGATGTCTTACCCGATGAATTGGCCAATAGCCATATGATGAATGCGGAGGTGGCCTGATGTCAGCGGTTCAGGAAATTCCACTGCAAACCCTACGTACTACCTGTGCATACTGTGGTGTTGGTTGCGGTATTAAAGCCGAAGTAAATGCCAGTGGGCGCGCAGTATCGATAAGAGGTGACGATG
>JBFHVM010000162.1:0-7720 GCA_041589495.1 Oleiphilaceae bacterium
ATGTAGGTCGACATTTATGTCGACAGGTCGCTGGCAGGGTGTAGCGGGGGTGGTGGGCCTCGCGTTGGCATAAATGCCAACCTACAGGTGCTTCGAGGTTTATGTAGGTCGACATTTATGTCGACAGGTCGCTGGCAAGGTGTAGCGGGGGCGGTGGGCATAGCGTTGGCATAAATGCCAATCTACAAAAACCGACTTTCTGCTTTCTATTTATGGGTCGCTATGGTATAAAGCGCTCGCTAATTTTCGGAGGCACATTAACGTGGCTTCGGAGCTTTTAAATCCGCACACGTTTCGACACATCATTCTGGGTGCCGGTTTTCTCTCGAGAAGCTGGTTGAGTGGTGGGAGGCGTGGAGGTCTAACCCAATACAAGAGAGTATTATTATGGCTGCAGTTTCCATGCGAGACCTGCTTAAGGCAGGCGTACACTTCGGGCACCAGACACGTTACTGGAACCCAAAAATGGGCAAGTACATCTTCGGTGCCCGCAACAAGATTCATATCATCAACCTCGAGCAAACCGTACCCGCGCTGAATGACGCGCTGGCGATGGTTAAAAAACTTGCCGAGAACAAGAACAAGGTTCTGTTCGTTGGTACCAAGCGCGCTGCAGGTAAAATCCTGAAAGAAGAAGTCGAGCGTTGTGGCATGCCTTACGTTAACCATCGTTGGTTGGGCGGCATGTTGACTAACTACAAGACAATTCGTCAGAGCATTCGTCGCTATCGTGAGCTCGAAACGCAGATGTCTGACGGCACTTTCGAGAAGCTGACCAAGAAAGAAACCCTGATGCGTCAACGCGAAATGGCCAAGCTTGAGCGCAGCATTGGTGGTATCAAAGACATGGGCGGTCTGCCTGATGCACTGTTCGTGATCGACGTAGATCACGAGCGTATCGCTGTTAAAGAAGCCAACAAGCTGGGTATTCCTGTTATCGGTATCGTTGATACCAACAGCGATCCAGACGGTATCGACTACGTTATCCCGGGTAACGACGATGCGATCCGTGCTATTCAGATTTACGCAAAAGCGTTTGCTGATGCCGTAGCTGAGGGTTCTTCTGCTGGTGGTAGTGAGTACGTAGAAGTTGCTGAAGAAGCACCTGCGGCTGCCGAAGGCGAGCAGGCTGCTGAGTAATTCGTCGGGACGCAAGTTCTCTGAAGTGCGTTTTGATGGTTGAAATAACGCTGCAAAGCGCACGATAAAGACTAAAAAAGGGGATTGCCCCTTTTTTTTTAAGATTCAAAGGCCCTGAGGGGTCAACAGGTGAGGAATTGACATGGCTGCAATTAGTGCCTCTATGGTGAAAGAGCTGCGTGAGCGTACTGGCTTGGGCATGCTGGAATGTAAAAAAGCGCTGGCCGAAGCGGACGGTAATATCGAAGCGGCAATTGAAGAGCTGCGTAAAAAGAGTGGTATGAAGGCGGCTAAAAAAGCGGGTCGTACTGCTGCAGATGGCGTTGTTGCAACAAAAGTTGCAGAAGACGGCAGCTTTGGTCTGTTGCTGGAAGTAAACAGCGAAACGGACTTCGTTGCGCGTGACGAAGGCTTTTTGGCTTTTGTTGATCAGGTTGTTGAGAAGGCGTTTGCTTCCAAGGAAACTGATGTTGCCAAGCTGATGGAAGGTGAACTGGAAGACGCGCGTAGCGCACTGGTTCAAAAAATCGGTGAGAACATCTCTGTTCGTCGCATCGTTCACGTAGAAAACGCAGTTGTGGGTCAGTACGTACACGGTAACAAGCGTATCGGTGTATTGATTGGTCTGTCTGGTGGTGATCAGGAGCTGGCACGTGATATCGCAATGCACGTAGCGGCTGTTAATCCCCAGTACATCAAGCGTGACGACGTACCTGAAGAAGTGGTTGCCAAAGAAAAAGACATCTTTACTGCGCAAGCGCAGGAAAGTGGTAAGCCTGCCGAAATCATTGAGAAAATGATCGGTGGTCGTATCAACAAATTCCTGGCAGAGATCAGCCTGGTAGACCAGCCTTTCGTTAAAGATCCCGATGTGAAAGTGGGTGCTTTGGCCAAGAAAGGCGGTGCAGAAATCACTTCTATGGTGCGCTTCGAAGTTGGTGAAGGTATCGAGAAAGAAGAAGTGGACTTCGCTTCTGAGGTTGCTGCACAGCTTAAAGGCTAAGGATTACCAGTTGGCGGCTGTTTAATCGTGGATTAGCTGCCGCAATAACTGCTACAATCCGTGCGCGAGTGCCGTGCCCATGGTCGACCCCGGTCGGTACATTGGTGCGGCATTCTTATATCTGGCCTGCAGCTTTGCTGGTGGGTCGTGTGACAAGACATCCCCCTAACCGCTATTGAGAAGAGATAAAACATGCCCGTGAATCTCCAGCCCAAGTACAAACGCGTTCTGTTAAAACTCAGCGGTGAAGCGCTGATGGGAGACGAGGAATTTGGAATCGATCCCAAAGTGCTGGATCGTATGGCGCTCGAAGTAGGGCAGCTCATCGGCATTGGTGTGCAGGTTGGCATGGTAATTGGTGGCGGCAACCTGTTTCGTGGCGCAGCTCTGAGCGCGGCGGGCATGGATCGGGTAACCGGCGACCACATGGGAATGTTGGCAACCGTTATGAATGCCTTGGCCATGCGTGATGCTCTGGAGCGTTCCAATATTTCTACTCGCGTGATGTCTGCTATTCCTATGTCGGGCGTTGTGGAGCATTACGACCGTCGCCGCGCGATTCGCGACCTCAAGGATGGCGACGTGGTGATTTTCAGTGCTGGTACCGGTAATCCTTTCTTTACCACTGATTCTGCAGCCTGCTTGCGTGGTATCGAGGTAGATGCCGATGTGGTGTTGAAAGCGACCAAGGTAGATGGCGTTTACAATGCCGATCCAATGAAAGACAGCTCGGCGGTAAAATACGATCGATTAACGTACGATGAAGTGCTCGACAAAAAACTCGGCGTGATGGACTTAACGGCCATTTGCCTGTGCCGTGATCACGATATGCCAGTTCGTGTTTTCAATATGAACAAGCCGGGCGCACTCAAGGATATTATGGTTGGCGAACCAGAGGGTACACTCATAGAAAGTGGCGACGCCGAATAACGCACACAATAATGACGAATAAAATTCACAAGGCAGATCGCAAAGACAGAGGATATTGCAGTGATTGACGATATTAAGCAAGACGCAGAACAGCGCATGAAAAAAAGCCTGGAAGCCCTGGCTACAGCCTTCACTAAGATTCGCACGGGTCGTGCGCACCCGAGCATTCTGGATGGTGTAATGGTGTCTTACTACGGTGTGGATACGCCGCTCAAGCAGGTGGCCAACATCTCTGTAGAAGACGGTCGTACGCTGGCCATTTCTGCCTGGGAAAAGCCCATGGTTCCGGCTATCGAAAAGGCCATTATGTCGGCTGATCTGGGTTTGAACCCTTCTACCTCCGGTGACCTGGTGCGCGTACCTATGCCAGCGCTAACCGAAGAAACCCGTAAGCAGATGGTTAAGCTGGCTAAAGCTGATGCTGAAAATGCGCGCGTGTCTGTGCGAAATGCGCGTCGCGATGCCAACTCAGACCTTAAAGAATTGCTCAAAGAGAAAGAGATCACCGAGGACGATGAAAAGCGTGGCCTGGAACAGGTTCAGAAACTCACAGATTCCTACATTGCTCAGGTCGACAAGCTGCTTGCTGAAAAAGAAGCCGACCTGATGGAAGTGTAAGGTCTTTGTGCACGCTTTGGGGTGCTCCGGCACCCCGGTTTCATTCTCTCATCAAGTCTATCTGAATGAACGCTGATATACCTTTAGAGGCCAGTCATCGGCCGCGCCATGTGGCGATTATCATGGATGGCAACAATCGTTGGGCGAAAGCTCGAAAACAGCTCGGCGTTTCCGGTCACAAAGCTGGCGTTGAGTCCGTGCGGGCAGTGGTACAAACCTGTGCTGAAGAGGGCGTCGAGGTGCTCACTCTGTTTGCCTTCAGTAGCGAAAACTGGCGTCGCCCCGAAGACGAAGTGGGTGCGCTGATGCATCTGTTTCTGTTAGCGCTTCAGCGCGAAGTCAAAAAGCTACACAAGAACAATATCCGCTTATGTATTATGGGTGATCGCAGTAAGTTCAGCGCGACGCTGCAGGAACACATGCGTAAAGCCGAAGCGCTCACCGCAAACAACACTGCCATGACCCTGGTGATTGCCGCCAATTATGGTGGACACTGGGATATTACGCAGGCTGCGCAAAAGCTGGCGCAGAAAGTAGAGGCCGGTGAGCTCAAAGCCAATGAAATCAACGAGCACATGCTGCAGGGTGAGTTATGTCTAGGGGATTTTCCTATGCCAGATTTGATGATTCGCACTGCGGGAGAACAGCGCATCAGTAATTTTATGCTCTGGCAGTTGGCTTATACCGAATTTTATTTTTCTGACCTGTATTGGCCCGACTTTAAGCATGAGCAAATGCGGGCTGCATTGGATGCCTACAGTCAGCGAAAGCGTCGTTTCGGGCAGACCGATGATCAGATTGACGCACGGCAGCAGCAAGGAGAATCTTCGTGTTAAAGCAGCGTATCATTACCGCTCTGATTCTCGCGCCAGTGGTGCTGGTGGGTTTGTTCTGGTTTGAGGAGCGAGCGTTTTCTTTGTTTGTGGCTGCAGTTGTAATGCTGGGTGCCTGGGAGTGGGCTAACTTTGCCGGTATTTCGGCGCAGCGAGGGCGTATTGTCTATGCGGGTGTTGTGGGCTTGGCCTTGTATGCGGCGGCATCCATTCCCGCGCTTTGGGTCTTGTTAGTCGCCGTTCTCTGGTGGCTGTTTTCGGTTTTTCTGGTCGCAGGTTATCCCGAACGATTTATGTCCTGGCGTTCACCGAGGGTGATTGCGCTAACGGGGCTGCTGGTGCTGGTACCTTTTTGGAAGGCCATGGTGCTGGTGCGGACTTCGTCTTTGTCTCTGGTGCCTGAGTTGAGTGTGCTCTGGGTCATCCTTTATATGCTACTGCTGGTGTGGGCAGCCGATATCGGTGCCTATTTTGCGGGTAAAACCTGGGGGATTAAAAAGCTGGCGCCGCGTGTGTCGCCGGGCAAGTCCTGGGCTGGGGCCTGGGGGGGGATGGCCTCGGTTGCCGTGTTAGCCGTCCTGGCGGGCTGGTGGATGGAGCTTGCTACGGTCGATTTGTTTCTTTTGTTAATGGCAAGTGCCATGACTGCGGTTATTTCCATTTATGGTGACTTGCTCGAAAGCTTACTCAAGCGACATCGCGGCATTAAAGATAGTAGTCAGTTATTGCCGGGGCATGGTGGTGTCATGGATCGCATTGATAGTCTCACAGCGGCCGTTCCGGTGTTTGTTAGTCTGGCGCTGGCGTTGGGGTGGCTGGTATAGCTCATGGTTGCGCAGGTTTGTGTTCTCGGCTCTACTGGGTCCATCGGGGTTAATACGCTCGATGTGATTGCCCGGCACCCGGATAGATTTTCGGCATTTGCGCTCAGTGCACAGCGCAATGTCGACGATATGTTCGATCAGGTTGTTCGTTTCAAACCGCAGTTTGCCGTGATGGTGGATGCGGCGGCTGCAAAAGATTTGCGACAGCGATTACGTGAGGCGGGTCTGGGCACTGAAGTGCTTGAGGGTGCCGAAGCGTTGGTATTTATTGCTGCGCACGAGGCCGTTGATATGGTGATGGCTGCTATTGTGGGTGCGGCAGGGCTGGAGCCTAACTTGGCGGCGGTGTGTGCGGGTAAGCGAGTATTGCTGGCCAATAAGGAATCGCTGGTTATGAGCGGCGAGCTGTTCATGCGTGCGGCGCGGGACAGTGGCGCAGAGCTGTTGCCCATCGACAGTGAGCATAATGCTATTTTTCAGAGTTTGCCTGCTCATTATCGCTGTGGTGATGCGCTCGGCAATGAGGTGCGGCGCATACTCCTGACGGCTTCGGGTGGTCCGTTTTTGGGGCAGAGTCGGGATGCCTTGCATGCAGTGACGCCTCAGCAGGCCTGTCGTCATCCTAACTGGAGTATGGGTCAAAAGATAAGTGTCGACTCTGCCAGTCTCATGAACAAGGGTTTGGAATTGATCGAAGCCTGCTGGTTGTTCAATGTACAGCCCGACCAGATTGAGGTGCACATTCACCCGGAGAGCATTGTGCATTCCATGGTAGAGTATTGCGATGGCTCGGTGCTTGCGCAATTGGGGACGCCCGATATGCGCACACCTATTGCGTTTGGCATGGCGTGGCCCGAGCGTATCGACGCAGGGGTTGGCTCGCTGGATCTCTTTACGCGGGGGCAGCTCAATTTTGAATTGCCCGACGAACTTAATTTCCCCTGTCTTGGCCTTGCGCGAGAGGCGTTCCGAGAGGGCGGTACTGCTGGAGCGATACTTAACGCTGCCAATGAGGAAGCCGTCGCGGCATTTCTAAAAGGTAATATCCGCTTCACTGCAATCCCTGATATTATTGCCACCGCACTGGATACGGTGGAGAGTCGCGTGGCCGATTCCCTTGATGCCATACTGGCGGCCGATCAGGCAGGTCGCGAGGCAGCAGTGCGCTCGATTCAACAATGTCAGCAGCGCGCCTGACGGCCCGGATGTTCTATGGAGTTTATTCAGTCAGTCCTTTCACTCATTGTTACGCTTGGTATTCTGGTGACCATTCACGAATATGGTCACTTTTGGGTGGCTCGCCGCTGTGGTGTAAAGGTTCTGCGTTTCTCGGTTGGCTTTGGTAAGCCGATTTTTTCGTGGTACGACAAGCAGGGTACCGAATTTGCCGTAGCGGCCATTCCTCTGGGCGGTTACGTCAAGATGCTCGACGAGCGCGAAGCACCGGTTGCTCCCGAAGATAAAGCCAAAGCCTTTAATAATCGCCCGGTAGGGCAGCGTATCGCCATCGCCTCGGCTGGGCCCATTGCTAATTTCCTGTTTGCCATTTTTGCATATTGGCTGATGTTTATGGTCGGCTTTAACGTGCTCGTTCCGCGTATTGGTGAAGTGGAGCCCGAGTCGCCAGCCGATCAGGCGGGCCTAGTGGCTGGCTACGAAGTGCGCAGTGTAGAAGGGCGCGAAACGCCTGGCTGGCGCGCCGTTAGTATGGAGCTGATCAACCGCATCGGCGATACCGGTAATATTCGCATTGAGGCATCTCCCTTTAAACCCGGCGCACAATCTGAGACTGGGGCGGACGCGCAGTTATTTTTACTGCCTGTGACAGACTGGCTGCAGGATAGTGAAGAAAAGGATTTGATTGGCGAATTGGGCATTCGTCCTTATCGCCCGGAAGTGCCCGCTATCATGGGGCAAGTGTTGCCCGATAGTCCCGCCGCGCAGGGCGGCCTGATGCCCGGAGATCGCGTATTGATGGTCGGAGAGACGCCGATTGACACCTGGTTCGATTTTGTCGAATTGATTCAGCCATCGGCCGAAAAGCCGCTGGATGTCCTAATCGAACGAGAGACTGAAAGTGGCGGTACCGTGCAGCGTTGGCTGCGCCTGGTGCCTGCCTTGCATGAACTTGCCGATGGTGAGCGAGTAGGGCGATTGGGTGTTGGTGTGGCGCCATTCGAATATCCACCTGAAATGATTCGCCAGGTGCGCCATGATCCTTTGCAGGCATTTGTGTCTGCCCTCGATCAAACGGGCGCCGATACGATGATGACACTCAACGCCATTAAAAAGATGGTGATAGGTTTGTTATCACTGGACAATCTGAGCGGCCCCATTACCATCGCACAGGTCGCCAGTGCATCGATTAGCTC
>JBFHVM010000163.1:0-7575 GCA_041589495.1 Oleiphilaceae bacterium
CCTGCGAGCGACTGTTCAGTCGACAAACTTCTTCTAGCAATATCACGTGGCCGAGATTCATTCTCAGGCAGACAGCCAAACTCTAAACTTTAAGAATCGATACTTCGCTGAGCAATGGCTCGTGGACCACCTAAGACCTGAAACGTGACAAACTAAGCACGCCTGACAACATACCAACACCAAACAGACTTGTTTAAAGGCAACAACTAAGAAAAAGCGGCTTATAGGTACCACTTAAAGGATGAATGAGGCGCAGACAGCATGCCGATCAACCCTCATCGATGAGAATTTCAATTTCAAAAGAACCTACGGGCATGTGCTTGATCGCCACGTCCCTACCCTCTTCTTCCACTTCTGTTACACGAGAGCGACTGGAGAAGGTGGAGTTAATCAGCACAAAGCGTTCATCGAGTGCATCATCGGCATTCTGCTCGACCTGAAAAACCCCCTCGAGATAGCCGTACTTCACCCAGTTTTCTTCTTCAAAACGAAGCAGCGGTTCTGCCAGTATCCGCACAGGCTGCTTTTCTTCATTCAAGAAAACGATTTGGGGTAAAAATACACCATGACTTATACCCTGCTCATCGAAAGAGCGAACAAAGGATCTGAGGCGCATGGGGTAATTACGACGCGATGATGGTAATTTCAAAAGCAGATAACGACTGTCGCCATCTTCAAAGCGAAACGGCGCATCGTCTTTAGTGATTTTGAAAAAGTGCGCAACACCGGCCTCGATCACAGGTATTCGAGCATGCGGCAAGGCAGCACAGCAGGATTCTGTATAGCGTTTAAAATAAGACTTACCACCTACCCCCAATATGCTTAAAGCAGCCTGGTCAGCGCCAGCAAGCATCTCTGAGCGCTCTGCATCTAACGACGCTTTGTACTCGGTGACCTCCGTGAAGGTCAGGTCACCCTCTGCAGCTTGGGCATCCAGCGCCGCGCTCACCTGCTCGGAATCGACAAAACTGACAACTGGCCGCCCTTCAGCATCGTAGGTTACCTGATAGGGTTGCTGGCCGTCAGAGACAATGCCTCGCTCAAGCAACTCGTCACCATCAACAAAATCTGACTCATTAACGACTGTCGCATCAACGGTCTCACCGCCTTCCCAGCGCTCTCGGAGTTTGCGCGCCTGCTCCGCATCACTTACCTCGGTTTCGAGATAGACACGCTCGAACACACTCAGTTTACGCTTTCCCTGAGATGGAGCTCTCTGCGAAGGCAATTCATCTCGGATCGTTACCGTACTTGCCGCCTCATCAATAGCTCCCTCATCCAATTCATCAACCGAAGGACTATAAAACCCTGGTACTTGCTCTAGTGTTTCTGGCTCTGAGGATTTCGAGACATCTTGAGGAGGGGTTGCTGCATAGGAGGGTTTCGAAGCTGGAATGGGCTGCTCCGTTTGTACACCGGGATTAACCGGCACCGTAACGTCGACCGGCTCGTCTGTGTCGATTTTCTGGGCACGCACAGAGCCAAAAGCATCCTCACCAACTCGGTAACGCTCAGCTTGAGCAGATGCTCCAGCCATCGCCAGAGCCACTGATAACACCAATGAGGTGCGTTGATACCACTTGAACTTTAGCATGCAGCGACCAGCTTAGAACGTTCGACGAAAACTCACACCAAGACCAAACACACGGGTGGAAAACTTCACGTCGAGACCCGCATAGGGGTTATAAACCACGTTCGTCAGGTTGGTACAGTTGAGGTTACAACTGGTGTTATTCGGAATATAGTCCACAGACTGCATATAGAAAAGGCTGGCACTCACCTGCGATTGCCTATCCCACTTATAGCCAAAGCCAAGCCCCCAGTTTTTCATGTCACCAATTGGGATGGGACCGAACACATCACGCTTGGCGGGCGAGGTGCGCAACTCCAAGCCAAAACGCACATCCAGGCGCGAATTGACGTGATGCGTCAAGCCGATACCGTAATGCCAGGTGTCGGTTAGACCTATGGGCAGCTTCAGACTGGTATCAGTAACCAGCGTAGACAGCAGACGTGCGGTAGACAACAGCTCCAATTTGCGGTCAAACCTAAACACCCATTCGTCCCACTCACTCCAGTCCGTCCAGGTAGCATCCATCGCCAGACTGAAATCCGGTGACAGGCGAACGTTAATACCCGTTTTAAAGGTTTGTGGAATCGTCAGGTCGAGCGTCGCATGCCCCGCTTCTTTGTCGACCCCTCGCGGCAGACCAAGAATAGCGGCGGTAATGGCTCCAATAATCGAAGCGTTAAAGCCCTGCCAGAAAGCCGTCCACTCGTCGGTATAATCCATCAGGAAGGTACCCTTGAGCTTCATGTCGGCCTCACTCATGTAAGAGGCACCCCAAGAAAACCAGTCGGTGGGCTCCCACAACACACCCAGGTTATATGAGGGCGACAGCGTTTCCTGCATATCTATATCAATGCGTCCCACATCATCCCAGGGGCCGATATTCCCCTGACACAGGGATAGAAACGGCAACAGCGGGTCACGACGCTGGCCGATGGGCTTATCAAACTCACAGGCAAAGGCATCCTGCAGAATTTCAGTCACCGCGATCAACATGTTAGGCGCACGGTTATTCTGCGCAATATAAAAGCCCTGGTGGGAGAGTTGGACACCCGCCCCTACCGACCATTCATCACTCACCTCGTAACCTACCGCCGGAGAAAAGTAGGTATACCGCTGGATGGCAGCTTCTTTGCCGAGAAAACGACCAGGATCTTCGGCCTCTTTGAACAGGTTCGCCGCGGAATGCATGTAGTTTTTATTGCCAAAGGTGAACTTCGATCCGGGCGGATTCACCGAAAAACCAATTTGAAATGGCAAGGGTGCAGGCCCCTGCCACACCCACTGCTGTAATCCCCAGCCCGGTAAATAAAGAGAGAGTTTGCTGGTATGACTATGCCCTAAGCCATCACCACCCACGACAGGATCTCGCGGAACTGTGGGGTCATAAATATTAAATCCGGTACCGTCCAGTCCAAACAGGGTATAGTCTTCGGGCGCAATATAGGTGGCATCGGCATCCAGACCAATAATCATCTGATCCACCTCAAAATGGCGCTCTTTGAGTTTTGCCAGACCTGCCGGGTTATGGTAAACCGCAGCCAAGTGCGGATCACGATCAGCTACAACCGCATTACCCAGCGACATCGCCTTGGTATCAATGGAAATTCCGTTGGCAACCTGAGCCAAAAGCTGGGGAGGCATCATGAGGCAAAGCACCAATGCCCAAACCAGTTGACGCGTTGTCTTTCCCGGTAGCGTATTCACAAGCACATCCTTAGTTAACAACGCTTACCAGTTAAAGGCGCCGATATTGATCGGGTAACTCACCCCCAACGAGAGGTCTGAGGCATCTTCAGTCAATCCAAAACCGAAACTGGTATTGAGTATGGTTTGTGGATCAACGCGGATACCCAGGGAAAAGTTCATAGAGCCATTCACCTGATCCTGTGAAGAAACGGAGGTGCCATCGCTAAAAAACAGTGATGTTTCAGTGGTATAACCAATCTGAGTCGAAATACTTAGTGAGGTGTCATAAGAAAGGGAGTACGAAAAGCCGCCAGAGAAAGAAAAGCCCTGCCCCTGCTGAACGGTTTTGAGAATACGTCCGCCACGAACCTGATTCAAACCACTTTGTTCAAAGGTATAGCTCGAACTGAGCGATCCAAACAACACAACAGGGTCGAGCACCTTAGAAATACTCAGACCTGCAGAAACAGAATAGGTACCGCTTCCCGTCGACAACCGTGATTGCGTATTGATTTCGTAGGGGCTAACACCCGTTTTTGTTTTGAGAGAGGAGTTAACCGTAACCGTCGCACGACCCGGGATATAGGGGAAGGGCTGCCAGCGAACCCCGAGACTCACATCCCCCCAGTCTGTTACCGACAGTTCCCGTTGCGTGTCGTAGCGAGTAGACAGAGGAATACGGGTATTAAGCGTCAGGTTATTAAGTATCCCGTAATCAAAACTAAAGCTATTGGTGAAAGAGTGTGTCGCAGAAGGCAAAACATCGAGGTTACGTACCACGTTGTTTTCAACTTCGAGATCGATGCGCGAATCAGATGTATAAGAATAGTCAAGCGAGTATGACAGGGATTTACCGCCGGCCTTGAGCAAAGAATAGTTTTTCTCAGCGGCCTGAAACACTTCTTCGAGCTGCCTTGCAGTATCTTCGTCATCGTCCTGTTTGGCAAGCGCTTCACGCGCCTTATCGACGCTGGACTTCTCTTCCGCCACTACTCCCGACCCATTGACCAGCGCAATACACAGAATCGCTACTCTGAACATCCAAGAGTTCATTGTTATTTCCTTTGTCATACTATTCGCATGTATTAATTTATTTTAGTTTCGGCGGTAGTGCAGACGTTTAGTCGTATTATTCACTGTCGCCCCACTACCTTCCGGATTATTCTTCTGTCTTTCAATCTCGTTTTGAATACGGTATTGGAAGTTATCGTAATAATCAGGAAACTCACGAAATGCCTGCAGAGAAAGTGTCTGGTCGTCGATGAAGCGCAGATCTTCTTCTCTTAGCTCCAGCCCATCAATGGGCTTGGTGTTACCGGGGAACACCACGAAAAGTACGTTCTGATCCCACTTCTCCTGAAAACGCGCCAGAGTAAAGGTCAGGTTACCCTTGGACGGGTCAGCAATAAAAACACGCCCATCCTTCACTGTTTTTACTACGACAAAATGCTTAAAGCCGGCATAGTTGATAGGCACTATTGCCGGGTGATCGAGTTCGATCAAATCTTCAATTTCAGCCTTGAAGCCACCAGCTGGAAAGCCAAGCGCAGTAACAAGACGCTTCATATCGAGCATGGAGAAACCACGTCGCGCCACGATGCGTTCGTTCTCACCATAGTGCAACAAGCCCTCCATCACCTGACGCTCCTGAAAATTGCGCCCGAGATAATGCTGCAGCACGGTCGTCAATGCCGCCGACCCACAACTGTAGTCGTACGCCTGACGCACGATATTTCGAAACTGTACCTCTGAAAACGGCTCGACAATCACGTCTTCACTGATAAACACGTCACCGCTGTTCAAAGCAAGATCATAATGGACAACGCCTTTAGGCTGAGGCTCAATGTCCTTGAACTGGTGCACCAGGTTTAACAGAAGGATGGAAGCGGTTGTCACTAGAACCATGGGATCGGGTTATTATCCTGTCTGGTTAATCGTCGAATTAAGTTGTGCAGGCCCGATGCTGGCGCCAATATTTTGTTACGCAAAGATACATTAATTCGTTTTTAGGGAAAGATAACCAGTCCGCAAAAAGCCGCTGGGTCAGCGGCTTTTAGGTGATGAACAAAGCTTTATCTCAGACTTGTGAACCGGCTCAGAGACGCTCTACCTCAGCATCTCGAACGGCTGCTTTCTGGTAGTTCTGGTAATCGCCTGCACCAAAACTACCGCTCAGCATATCCATCACTGAACGACGCTCCACAGAGGTAATATCACTGGCGTCACCGTCTTTCACATCTTCCAGCACAACCACTGAGTAGTCTCCGTCAAGCACGGAGAAGCCATGCACATTACCAGCAATATCATCGGCCTTATTCAGTGTGAAAACGCGTGTTACCACTTCACGATCGAGCATCACGTTATCGCGACGAATTTCTTTGTGCTGCACCCACTGCAAACCCATATCATTCGCCACCACGTCTGGCGCCTCACCAGCTTTCACACGCACGATAAATGCTTGCCCTACTGATTCTGCGAACTCGGCAGCCTTGTCCTGAGCCAAACGCTGACGAATAAGATCTTTTACCTCATCAAGAGGACGTGTACTCGCCTCATGAAGCGCTGCGACACGGAAGACGACCGCATGACCGTCATCAACCTCAATCAGGTCACTATTCAAGCCTTCTTTGACCAATTCGGGAGCAAACAACAATCGCTGCAATTTGATATTGGAGAACAAAGGATCGCTAGACGTCTCGGAAACACCTGCCAACTCTTTAATCTCAAGCCCCAACTCCTCCGCAGGCTCTGCCAGATCAGGTGCCGAGTAGGCGATATCTGCAAGCAACTCGGCCTGCTCGGCATATATACTGCTGGCTTTCTGCTCCTGCAGTCTAGATTCTATGGAGTAGCGCATCTCTTCAAATGGAGGAATATCATTCTGACGTACATCAATCAGCTTGATAAGATGATAGCCAAATTCGGTTTTAACCGGACCCGACACTGCGCCCGGTTGCAGCGCAAACAAAGCATCTTCAAAGTCGGCAACATACACTCCGCGAGCAGAAAACCCTAACTCACCGGAGTCCGCACTGGAGCCTTCATCTTCTGAGAACTCTTTTGCCAAGGCAGCAAAATCCTCCCCGGCGGCGAGTTTGCTCTGCAACTCCTGTATTAATGCAAGCGCATCTTCTTCAGATCGCTGATCATCAATTTTGACGAGTATATGGGCAGCATTACGCTCCTCTTCACCAACGTATTCTGATTTTTCCGTCTCGTAAGCAGTGCGCAATTCATCTTCAGAAATTTCGAGATCCGCCCCCAAATCCAGGCGCTTCAACTCGACAAAAGCCACATCCACATTGCGCGGCTTTTGAAAATCCTCTTTGTTATCGGCGTAGTATTCCGCAATTTCTTCATCAGAAACGACAATAGACTCGAGATAGTCACCCTTGAACACGGTGGCAAGACCAAAGTCGCGGGTTTGCCGATCGAGTGCGAGCAACTCATTTTGCTCTGGCTTAAGCACAAAAGCCGAGGCGATCAAACCGGAACGCGGCTGACCGATAAGAAACTCTCGCTTGAGGGAGGAGCGGTAATCTTTCAGCGTGAGACCGGCGTTGCGCAACAACATCTGCAAACGCTCATTGCTGAACTCTCCGTCCACCTGAAACTGAGGAATCGTACGAATATAGGCATCCACATAGGCATCGGGCACATATAGCCCCTTTCCTTCGGCATCCTGCGCCAGAATGGTCTCTTCGATCATCCCTTCGAGCACCGACTGGCGCAGCAGGTTTTCATCGATCAGGTCCGGATCAGCGCGATCCCCCATTTGCGCGAGAATCTGCCTGCGCTTCCCTTCCAGCGCCCGCATAAAGCGGGATTCAGGAATATCTTCGCCATTAACCGTGGCAATTTCGGGTTCGCCGCTCAAACCGCCTACGATTGACTCTACCCCAAACAGCGCAAAGGTTACGACAATCAGCCACACTACGACCTTAGCCGCAGTGCTTTGTGCACTGTTACGAATATCCTGAAGCATGCTTTCCTCTGTATTCTTGTTTCCGTGATTATTATTCGTTGTATCTTGACCAGCCATGCAGCTTTGCTACTGAGTCAAATACAAAAAAGGCGCATTCCTCAGAACACGCCTTTTTGTTTTTCTGGGACTTGCGCCCCCTGACAAAACTGCCGAGCAGTTTTGCCTAAGCCAAAAAGACCCTTAGTTAACAGCGTCTTTGAGTGCTTTGCCAGCCTTGAAGCTTGGAATCTTCGCAGCAGCGATCTGGATCTCAGCACCTGTCTGAGGGTTACGACCAGTGCGAGCCGCACGCTCTTTCACTGAAAACGTACCAAAGCCGATCAGAGTCACC
>JBFHVM010000164.1:0-7523 GCA_041589495.1 Oleiphilaceae bacterium
AATGTGCTGCGCCCGGTGTATCATCACCCCAAGTGGATTGTGTACAGCTTTATTGCCGGTTGGCTCGTTGGAGAGTTGGCGCTGCATGTGGTTGCAGTGCAGCTCTTGCTGGTATTTCTGTTTATCTGGGGCGGTGTGGTCGGTGGCTTTATCGCTGCACTTGCAACGAGTGTGTTTGCGGTTTCATGGCTTTTGCTCGCCTACCATTATTTCTCCGGCTATAAGGCTAAAGGCCTGATGGACTCCATTGTCTTGCCGCATCGTGACAAGGACGAAGTGAGCGACTGGCAGCGCCACGTCGAGTTGGATACCCAGCGTCTTGTTCGTCCCTTCTCCAGTTGGCACGATCCTGCCGTCGAAAAGCACAAGGATATTGTGTATCGCGAAGTGGATGGACTGCGTCTCAAGCTGGACATTCGCCGTTCCTGCGAACGCCCGGATAATGCTCCCGTATTGCTGCAGATTCATGGCGGTGCCTGGACTCATGGCTATGGCAGTAAAAACGAACAGGGCATTCCCCTGATGGTCGAAATGGCCAAGCGGGGTTGGGTATGCGTGGCGATTAATTACCGGCTAAGTCCTCATGCGACCTTTCCTGATCATATTGTCGACTGCAAACGCGCCTTGGCCTGGATCAAAGAGCATATTGCCGAGTATGGTGGCAATCCCGACTACGTGGTGGTCACTGGAGGCTCGGCCGGCGGACATTTGTCTTCCTTGCTGGCACTGACGCCTAACCACAAGGACTTTCAACCCGGCTTCGAAGACGCCAACACCAGCGTGCGCGGTTGCGTGCCTTTTTATGGCATTTACGATCTGCACAATAGCGAAAAGCTGCAACTCAGCCTTGGGCTTGAAATCGTGTTGCGTAAGAGCATTATCAAACAGCGTAAGCACGAAAACCCTGAACTCTATTCGCTGATGTCCCCCATTACACACGTGAACCCCGATGCCCCTCCGTTTTTGATCATTCACGGCGATAAGGATTCGCTCACCTCGCTGGGCGAAGCGCAGTGGTTTGCCAGTCGTCTCGATGAAGTTTCCAAACAAAGCGTCGAATTCGCCGAGATTTCCGGCGGCCAGCATGCCTTTGATGTGTTCAGCTCCCTGCGCAGCGATTACGTGATGTTGGGCGTGGCTGAGCGCTTGGAACAATGGCACCGGGATTATCAGCAAACAAAAAACTAGGAAAATTCCAAATCAATGCGTTACGGCGACAATATATGTCGCTTCGAGGCTTAATCTGTGAATCAAGGTAAGGCGATAGGCGCCTGCCACACCAAGATCACAGGAGAGAGCTTATGTACCGCGTTAATGCATTTTCTAAAAAAGGCACCAAGTTCCGTTTCCGCATTCAGGGTGCAGATATCCACGCCGTGCGCAGTACCCTGGACACCATTTTTGAAGGCCGCGATATGCGTTTGGTGTTGGTAGAGCCAATTTGATTTTTAGTCGCTGGACGTCAGAGGTCCGACCTCCAGCGTCTGACTCTCATTCAGTACCGCTCCCGCGTCGCCTCCAACCACGCTAACACATCCTCACGGATCACCGCAGGCTGCTGCACTTTGGCAAGTGGGCCGAGGCTGAGGAGCCAGTTGCGTAGTTGGATGGTGCGGCGTACCTCGGCACTGAGTCGCCAGTGGGTTTCGTCAATCTGTTCGAGCTGCTGTAGCGGGCTGATGGGGCTGTCGCGCAGGTCGGTGAGCAGGCTGTGCTGGCTAACTACGAACAGGTCGAGTTCGAGCTGGTACAGTGTGGTGTCTTGATGTTCGATAAATACGTCCATGTTGCCGGCTTCGAGGTAGTCTTTCATACTGAAGTCGCCGGGAACGGCATTGCTGTAATTGCTGACCGTGGCGCTGTCGATTTTGTGCAGCAGAAAGCTGCGAAAGTCAGGCGTTGCGGCTTGCTCCTCACCATGTTTGGTGGCCACCAGATAGAGCTTGGGCAGCATAATGGCAACACCGTAGGGGTGCAATTCGTAGTCTTTTAAACCGTTCCCGCTGCGGTAACTGATGTGCAGGCGTTTACCGTGCAGAATGGCCTGATAGATGCGGTCGAGCACACTGCTGTCGAAGTCGGCGGCCTGCAGGCGCTGGCCGCGCTGGAAAAACTCCACGGCACGGGTGAGACGCTGATATTGCTGGCGCGAGAGCTTCTGTTCACTTTGCGTAAGCTTTTGCTCGGCTTGGGCGTATACCTGTTGCAGTTCTTGTCGGGTACCCGAGGGTAATACCGGTGTTAAGTGGCGCTCGGCGATACGCAAGGTGAGTGCCATGTAGGCTGGCATGCGCTCAAAGTCGTATTGCAGAGCCGAATAGGGCTCGAGTTGCCAGAGCTGGCTTTTGCCTTGTCCGCGACTTGCCTGCAGGCCGAATTCGTTGCTGTAGAGGTCCTCTTCCTCGTCGTAATCGCCCAGCAAAAACTGCATGTCACGTTGAATCAGACGTTGCTGACTACGACTCTGGCGCGCGCTTTCATCGAGGTAGCCTGCCGCAACCAAATGATGAATGAGCTCATCTGTACTGGTGGCCTCACGCCGACCGCGCAAAAAGTTGAGAATTTCGAGGCGGCGTAAAAAAGTTTCCATAAGATGTTCGCTACACCGTAAAGGTTCGCACCAGGCCGACTAAGCTGGTGAGCAGCAGCACCACGCCCATCACTTTATAGAACTTCACCGAATCGGTGCTTTGCAGCATGCGATGAAACTTAAGGCCCAACACATGCCCGAGCGCTGCGCAGGGCAGTAGCCAGAGCTGGTGAATCAGTTGAAAGTCGACGCTCAGATAAATGAAGGCCGCCACCTTAATGAGTACCAGAATAAACCACAGGGCGAACAGGGTATCGCGCAGCTTTTCCTTGCTCACGTGGGAGGCAAACACGGCGGTGATTAAAGGCGCGCCGATCAGAGAGGTGCCACTAACATAGCCACCCAGCATCAAAAAGGTATTGTCGACCGCGGGGTGCTTGCTTTGAAAGGGTTTGTTGAGAATGTAAGAGATGGCATAGACCGACACGATAGTAAAAATAATCAGGCCCATAATGCTGGAGGGCAGGGTGATCAGGCCAAAGACCCCAATGATTTTGGGAATCAGCATAATCAGCAGGGCTTTCTTGAGATAGTCCCAATCGATATGGCCTTCATGGATTTCGCCCGCGCGTTTATATTTGCGCCGAATACGATAATTCTCATAGAAAATCAGGCTCGAAAAAAACAGCAGCTGCAGGGCAATGATTGGAAGAAAGATCAGCGCGTCATTGTGAATCAGCAATAGAAACGGTAACGACAATACGGCACCGCCAAAGCCCAGGCCTGAGCGCACGAAGCCACTCCACACAAATACCAGAGCAATGAGGGCACATTGAACGAGGCTGAGTTCAGACAAAAAAGGCTTCTCGTGTTGTGGTGTTACTTAAACTGTTTACGACCTTGATTCGGCATCATCCTTCGAGTCAGGTTTGCTGCGATCAGGTTGTTTAGCGGC
Organism: Oleiphilaceae bacterium; assembly: GCA_041589495.1. GTDB lineage: Bacteria > Pseudomonadota > Gammaproteobacteria > Pseudomonadales > Oleiphilaceae > PZPK01. The sequence continues at coordinate 3,486 of JBFHVM010000164.1, forward strand.
TTCTTCTGCTTCTTTGGCAGCCTGCTTAGCCACAATTTCAGCACGCAGCTGCTCTAACTCGGCCTCCATCATGGCTGGGGTCTCAAGGGTAATGCGCCCGAGTTTGCCGGAACGCAGATCCTGCAGCACGATGGTGGCGGCCTGATAGTGATCAATCACTCCGCCCGCTCGTAAACAGCCGCGCTTGCTGCCAACGGCTTCGAGCAGGGCGAGATCATCTCCGGTCAGCTCCGCGAGCTTGTAGCGGCTTTGCAGGGCATCGGCATAAGCCTCGCGTAAATAATCGAGCGTAAACATGGCAACGCTTTCGTATTCCATGGCAGTGTCTTTAACAGCGCCGGTCGCAGCCAAACGGTAGCCGCAACTGGCTGGCTCAAGTTTAGGCCAGAGGATACCGGGGGTATCGCAAAGATCCAGGCCTTGTTCCAGACGGATCTTCTGCTGGCGTTTGGTGACCGCAGGTTCGTTACCTACCTTAGCAATCCGTTTTCCGGCCAAGGCATTAATGATGGTGGATTTACCCACGTTGGGTATACCCATAATCATCGCGTTGGCCGGTCGATCACCGGTTTTGGCGGCGAGTTTTTTACACAATTGAATTAATGCTGCGGGTTTGAACTTATCGGTGGCCGTAAGCGCCATGGAGCGTACGTTCTGCTCCTGCTCAAAGTGTTCCTGCCACGCTTTGGTCTGTTCCGGGTCGGCAAGGTCGGCCTTATTGAGTATTTTGATCACCGGTTTATCGCCGCGCAGCGAAGGCACCAGCGGATTCGTACTGCTGAAGGGAATGCGGGCGTCCATCACCTCAATGACCACATCGACCTGCGACATGACCTTTTTTATTTCCTTGCGGGCCTTGTGCATGTGCCCGGGGAACCAGTTAATACTCATCGTTAGTCAGTGACCGGTTGTCGTAATAAATAAATTGAGACACAGGTGCCGATGGTAGCGAGCGTCAGTGTGGCCCAGAGTTTGCCAACAATAAACATCGAGAGGCCCATGCTCAGCCATAGTACGATCAGCACGCGGCGCCGCACTTGCCGAGGTAAGCCTTCGCCGCCCTGCCAAGCGCGTACCATAGGCCCCAGACGCGGATGATTCAAGAGCCAAAGGTGAAAGCGTTCCGATGAGCGAGCGAATAACCAGGCGGCCAACAGCAAAAAGGGAGTGGTGGGCAGTAATGGCAGAAAAATTCCGATCACGCCGAGGCCCACGCACAGCCAGCCGCCACAGATCATCAGCCAGCGTAAGGTGGCACTCACGGCGCTTCCTCTTGCTCCGAGGGGGCGCTTTGCGATTGTGGATACCTGCGCGTTTCGCCGACCGCTACGGTCACAAAACTGTTCTCATCAAATTCACTGCGAGCGACGGCATCCGCTAAACGTTCGGCGGGCTCCATCATGGGCTCTGCGGATAGCTGAAAGGTGCCCCAGTGCATGCCGATGCTTTGTTTGGCGCCAATGTCGCGATGGATTTGCAGGCCTTCTTCAGGGCTCACATGTTGTGCGGCCATAAACCAGCGTGGCGCATAGGCACCGATGGGGATAAGGCCCAGATCGATCTCGGACCAGCGCTGTCCAACCTCTTTAAACTGCACGGTGTTATAGCCGGTATCGCCGCCGAACCAGACCGAGAAATCGCCGATCTGAATATGCCAGGCCGCCCAAAGGGTTTGAAAGCGATCAAACAAGCCCCTGGCTGACCAATGCTGCGAAGGCGTTGCGGTGGCGGTTAAGGGGCCCTGTTGCCACTGATCCCACCAATCAAATTCAATGATCCGCTCGGCATCAATACCGGCATCGATAAACCACTCGCCCAGCTTGAGCGGTACCAGATACAGGGGATCGTTACCCAGTGCGGTAATCGTCTCGTCGTCGAGATGATCGTAATGATTGTGAGAAATCACCACTGCATCAATATTAGGCAAATCTTTTAAAGTCACCGGCATTTCGACCAGACGCTCCGGTCCGGCGAAATTTACGGGGGAGGCGCGCTTACTCAAAATAGGGTCGAACAGCACGTTCAGCCCTTCATACTGTAATAAAAAGGTGGAGTGGCCCAGCCAAGTGACTTGTGGGTCAGCACCGGGATTTTGAATGGCACCCAGATCCGGTTCGGCGATGGGCACGCGATAGGCCTCGGCTTTGTGATCGGCAAAAGGCTCGTCGCCAAAATATTTCATTTTGACGAAATTAAAGGCGTTTTTATCGATGGGATCGATGTAAAGGTTGCGAAAACCGGTGTCGGTATGGTGCGCCGGGCGTGCCTGCACAGGTGTGGAGTCTGCGCTGAGGCAGCCACTGAGTAGTGGTACAAGGGAGAAAATGAATATTCCTGTAAAGAGCACTCTCACGATGCTTTTCCATGGACAGCCAAACAACAAGGCCAGATAATACGCCTTTTTTTGTGAGAGCGGCTATGCAAATTTCCAAAGATACCGTAGTGACCTTCCACTACCACTTGTTTGATGAGTCCGGTAAGGAGATTGAGTCTTCCGAAGGCGGCGATCCGGTTGCCTACCTGCACGGCCATGGCAATATCATCAAAGGGCTGGAGCAGGCCATGCTGGATCACCAGGCCGGCGACGAATTTGAAGCCACTGTGGCCGCCAAAGACGGCTACGGCGAACGCCAGGAGAATGCGGTGCAGCGTGTCCCGATCAAGCACTTGCATGGCGACAAAAAACAACTGGCACGCGTCAAGCCCGGTCAGGTGGTTTCGATTAATACCGAAGAGGGTCCTCGTCAGGTAATGGTCATCAAGGCAGGCAAGTTCAACGTCGACGTCGACCTCAACCACCCGCTCGCGGGCAAAACGCTCACTTTTAAAGTGAAGGTAGACGATGTACGCGCCGCCACCGAAGAAGAAATCGCCCATGGACATGCGCATGGCGTGGGTGGGCATCAGCACTAATTTTGGTCTGAAGTCTGAGGTCGGACGCCTGATGCTCTTGCGACCGTCTCCAGGCCTCCGACGTCCGACCAGGCATCCCATTAACCAATGCTAATGTTGCCAGGCTAGCCGCCTTGCTTAAAACCAAGTAAGGTGATTCCCACTCAAAATAGCAATAGAAACAGGTAAGTCTGATGAGAAAAACATTACTGGCCCTGGTGATGGCTGGCGCAAGTGGTCTGACTATGGCTGCAGCGGAGCCCGTTAAGAGCCTTGAATCCCAAGAACAGAAAGTCAGCTACAGCTTTGGCGTGGTGTTTGGCAAGCGTATGACGGTAGATCTGCCAGACCTGGATATGGATGCTTTTGTACAGGGTCTCGACGATGCCTTTAAGGGCAAAGCTACCCTGCTGACCGATGATGAAGTGAATCAAGTTTTAAGCCAGTATCAGCGTGATATGCAGCAACAGCAGCTGGAAAAAGTGCAGGAAATAGCGACCAAGAATAAAGAGCTTGGTGAAGCCTTTTTGGCTGAGAACCAGAATAAAGAAGGCGTGGTGACACTGGCCAGCGGTCTCCAATACAAAGTTCTTGAAGAAGGCAAAGGCCCGCAGCCTGGCGCAACGGATCGAGTCACTGTCCACTACACGGGCAGCTTGATTAATGGTGAGGTATTCGACAGCTCCGTAGAGCGTGGCGAACCGGCAACTTTTCCGCTTAACGGTGTGATTACCGGTTGGACAGAGGCATTGCAGCTAATGCCTCAGGGTTCCAAGTGGCGCTTGTTCATCCCTGCCGAACTGGCCTACGGTAACAGTGGTAATCGTACTATTGGTCCTAATGAGACGTTGTTGTTTGATGTTGAATTGATTGATATCGAACGTAAGTAAGTTTTAAGTGACAGACAAAAAAGCCGGTGCTATGCACCGGCTTTTTATTTTGGGTTGGACGTTGGGAGTCGGATGTCTGACGTTAAGACACGCCTTGTAGCCCTTTGCCGGTTAGCCTTTAGGCCAACAGGGCGCTGCACGAAATCGGAATAAAAAAACTAAAAGGAGAATAAGCATGTTCATCGGCCATTACAGCACGGCGTTGGTTGCCAAGGCCTGTGCGCCGAAGGTGCCTTTCTGGGTATTTATTCTGGCT
>JBFHVM010000165.1:0-7410 GCA_041589495.1 Oleiphilaceae bacterium
CTGCCATCGCCTGACAAAGACACGAAGCCCTTCAATAAAGCTAGCCAATTTTTAGCATTTGGGTAGTCGGAGACGCCTGTTTTTTTATGCTTATTTGCGGCGTTCGAGCACTATATCGGCGAAAAATTAAAAAACTGATACCACATTCACAGTTTCATTTGATCGAACGGGCGTGCGTCGCAACAACCGTGCAAAAGACAAAATTCCAACCACTCAGTCAGAAAAGCATTGAGCTGGCTTTTCTCATCGGGATGGTGCATGTATTTGTTAGGGTAGTGATTGACCGACTCCACCCGGCGATGTCCGTGACAGGAAATTACTTCAGCTACCGTCGCATCATGATACAGGCGCACCGTCATGGCCGGATTATTAAGCCATTTTCCGGCGGCCGAAATCTGCTCCAGTTTCAAGGTATCGGTGTATTTACAGGCTTCAAGCAGGGTAATTTTCACTTCCCCTACGAAACGCGCACCGGCATGCAACACAAAACTGGCTGTTTCCTTACCTGTCATTAAACGCAGCAAACGCATTAGTCGGCGATAATTACCTTCGTAGTGGGCTCCCAGCCTGACCAGATCAGGGACGTATTTGCGTCTCACCCGGCATCGCCTCCCCGCTGTTGCGCGCTCCACTCGCGATCAACATCGACACGGTGTCGCGCCAGCCAATTCAGCGCCAGCATGGCAGGAGAATTATTGATACGCCCCTCGTCGGACCAGGCCAGGGCCTGCTCAAAAGACACGACATGCACGCGAATATCCTCCTGTTCCTCATCCAAACCATGCACGCCACCCGCCTGACTGGCATCCACCAACGCGAGGTAAAGACTGATTTTTTCAGTGCATGCCCCGGGGGAAGGATAAAATTCACAGATAAACCGCAGCGCCTCGAGGTCGAGACCGGCTTCTTCGTGTGCCTCCCGGCGCGCGACTTCTTCAGTGTGTTCACCGTCTTCGTTGATACCGGCCACCAGCTCAAGTAACCAGGGACAAGCATCATCCAAAAGCGCTCCGGCCCTGACCTGCTCCACCAGCACCACTTCGCCACGAATAGGATCGTAAGGCAGCACGCAGGTGGCATTGCCACGCAAAAACACTTCGCGTGCTACCGGTTCACTCCAGCGCCCATCAAAGCGGCGGTGCCTAAAATGCAGTCGCTCCATACTGAAGAAACCACTGAAACAGGGTTCGCGCTCTATGAGCTCAAGGTCGGTCTGTGTGAACTGATCTGAACTTTCGGTCACGAGATGAGCCCCTCCAACTGTTCGCTGAACTTCGATTGCGATGCAAGCCCTTTTATTGTGCCAGATTTGCCAAGACAGTGTTCAAAGGGCTGGCAAGTGTAGAGTTATGCCCCCTTATTGTCCATAATGCAGGCCTGCATGAACGCGATCAAGGCGCCCGGGTAAACAAGGGGCCATTTGTTCTAATCAAAAGAGTGTCACATAGTGAATTTGAGGGCTATGCGGGCCTCTACAGGCAAGGAAATAAGTGAATATGAAGACCTTCAAGAAGGCAATTTATGGCGGCCTGCTGGCCACGTTGGTGGGTAGCAATCCCGCATTGGCAAGCAGTTCAGACCTGATCACACTTTATCGCCACGCCGTTGATTACGATGCGGACATTGCCGCCGCGAAAGCCGGTTTTATGGCAGAGCAGAAAAATGAAGATCTGGCCATGGCAACGCTACTGCCACAGCTCGACACGCTTGCTCGCTATGGCCACACCAACTCGAACAGTGAAAGTGCATTTACACCGGATGATACCTTTGAATCCACCACTTACTCGGTGAGTCTGACCCAGCCCTTATTCAACTTGCCTAGCTGGTATGACCTTAACGCCTCCGAACTGAACAGTTCGCGCGCACAGGCCGTTTATCTGGCGGCCGAGCAGGAACTGATTCTGGATGTCGCGACAGCCTATTTTGGCGTATTGCGCGCGGAAGAAAACCTCACTGCAACCAAGGCCCTCGAAACCGCAGTCAAACGCCAATATGAACAAGCCAGAGAGCAATTTGATGTCGGCCTGATTGCCATTACCGACGTCCACGAAGCCAAGGCCTCCTACGATGACGCTTTGACTGCCCGCATTCGTGGTGAAGGCGAATTGACTATCGCACTTGAGAGCCTCAGCCGCCTAACGGGCAAAAATACGTCCACGTTGCATGAGCTTAAAGCGGAATTTCCGATCCAGCTCAATGCAGAACAAAGTGTCGAAGACTGGGTAAACGCGGCCTATCAGAACAACCTGAACATCAAGGCTGCACAATACGCTCTTAAATCATTGGAAGCAGGCCTGAAAGCAGACAAGTCAGGCCACTATCCAACCGTCAATGTAAGCGCCAGCTACGAAAATACCGATTTTGATAATCGCAGCTCTGCCAGTGATCGCGAAGAAAGCAGTATCTTTCTGAATTTAAACTTACCGCTTTACAGTGGCGGCGCCACACAGGCCACAGCAAGACAATCGCGCTATCTGGTGGAACAGGCCCGCCACCAATTAGCTGCAGCCAAGCGTGCCGCACAAATCCAAACGCGCACCGAATACATCAACTTGCGCACAAACATCCAGACAGTAGACGCCCTCAAGCAGAATATTGTGTCACGCGAGAGTGCTCTCGAAGCCACGCGAGAGGGTTATAAAGTGGGTACGCGAAATATTGTTGAGGTGCTGGACGCCGAACGTAATTACTTTACAGCTCTGCGCGACTATGCCAATGCGCGTTTTGACTTTATTGAGAGCAGCTTACGCATTCGCGCTTCAGCGGGTACACTGAGCGGGCAGGACCTTGAAAATCTCAACCAGTGGTTAACCCCCAATTCAGATAAATAAACACTGCGTTCAGCTGCGTGCGATCAAAGTGCGCAGCTGAACCATCACCCGCTCGACAGCCCCTCTCCCTGCTGCCACTTCCTCCATCAGCTTTTGTCCCATGGCCTTGGCTTCGGCGGGATGATTAAGCAAATCCAACAGTCGTTTCTGTACTTCTTTTTCGTTAGGCAAGACCTCCAGACCACCGGTCGCCTGCATTTGCTGACAAATCGCTTCGAAATTGAACACGTGCGGCCCCAACAACACGGGGACCCCCAAAGCAGCAGGTTCAATAGGGTTGTGCCCACCCACTTCTGCCAGCGAACCACCAATAAATGCGACATTGGCCGCGGCATAAAAGCGCATCAACTCGCCCATGGTATCTACCACAAACACTTCACTGTCTGCGGGAATGTGCTCCTGCTCGGTGCGACGGTAGGTGCGGAAGCCGGCTTCAGTAGCCAAACGAAAAGCACTGTCGAATCGTTCCGGGTGACGCGGCACCAAAATCAGTAAGACATTACCGAGCTGCTGTCGCAACGCTTTGTGGATCTGCAACATGTTGTCGTCTTCGCCCTCATGAGTACTGGCAGCGATCCACACCGGCAGCTGCGAAGGAAACTGATCAAGTAGCTCACGCCCTTGCTGCGCAATTCCCGGCGCAATTTTCAGGTCATACTTAACACTGCCCGTTACATGGATTTTATCGGCGTCAATTTCCAGAGAAGCAAATCGTTTTGCGTCGTTTTCGTGCTGACACAACACCAAGGACAACTCGTTAAGCATCCAACCTACGACCGGACTGAGTCGACGATAGCCTGCCGCCGACCGTTCCGAAAGTCGCGCATTCGCCAACACGACTGGGCATCCGCGCTCACGGGCGCAATGGATCATATTGGGCCAAAGCTCGGTTTCCATAATAATCAGAAAAGCGGGATTGATACGGCGCAAAAAAGCTTTGACCAAAAACGGCAAGTCATAAGGGGCATACACGTGAAACACCGAGTCACCAAACAACTTGTGTATCAGCGCCGAGCTTGTCGGTGTCATGGATGTGACCACAATCTTTCGTTGCGGAAATTCACGTTGCAAGGCACGAATAATATGCTCTGCAGCTAACACCTCACCGACCGACACCGCGTGCACCCAAATGGTGTTCTCCAGCGGAGGCGCCTTAAACAAACCAAAGCGCTCCAACTTGCGTGCACGATACTCAGGGGCCTTGTAGCCACGCCAGAGAAGCTTGGCAAAAACGAAAGGCATGCAAAGCGCAAACAGCAGAGAATAAAACAGTCTAAACATAATGTACTGGCCGGTGAATGTGGGCTGCAGTATAGTGCAGGCTGCGTTTAGGCACTACCACCACCGACTCAACAACCGTCCATGAAAGCGACCATGTCCGCGCCCAGCACTCAACAGCTGCACATTGCCGTACTGCATGACGACAAGCCCGGCCACCTTTCACAGCTTCATGGACTAACCCAAACACTGACGCAACTGAATAACTACGAGATCACCTGGATATCGGTATCAGATAGAAAATTTTGGCAGTTAAGCCCACCAAAAATCGCAAACCACAAGCCTGACCTGCTTCTGGCCGCTGGCCACCGTACACATCGCTGGCTGCTGCAATGGGGTCACCAATGGTCCGCACCGACATGCGCCATCATGCGGCCCAGCCTGCCCTTAGCATGGTTTGATGCCGTGATTTGCCCTCAGCACGATGCACCACCAGCCCGCGAAAACGTGCTCTCTACACGTATTGCCTTAAACCCCATGCAAGTTACGCTGCGTGCGCGCAAGGCAAAGCAGAGTGCGATACTCCTGGGCGGCCCCAGCAGACACTGGCAATGGGACGACAGCGCACTAAGACACCAAATCACCAGCTTGATTGAAAGAGACCCGACCATCGACTGGGTGCTGGCACCATCCCGCCGCACCCCGGACGCATTAATCCGCGAACTGCTATCCAGACACCGTACCTTGCAACTTTGGCCAGTCCAAAACGCCCTTGCTGACCTGCTGCGAACGGTTGAGATGTGCTGGATCAGCCCGGACAGTTTTTCCATGATTAGCGAAAGCCTGACCCTCGGCATTCCTACAGGCATTTTTGCGCAAAAAGCCCTCACCAATAGCCGGGTTGCTCAGGGCGTGACAGCGCTCCAGCGCGAAAACTGGCTAATCGATTTTAATCAATGGCATCAGGGGCTCGCATTACCTCAGAAAGCCCCGCTCAACGAAAATCTGCGTGCCGCGCAATGGCTGTTACAGCGCGTGCGCAACCTGAGTCGGAATCCTCCCCCATGAATGTGCTGCAGATATTACCGGCACTGCACGGTGGTGGCGTCGAGCGGGGCACTCTCGAAATCGCCTCGGCGCTGCTTGGCGCAGGACACAAAGCGACTGTAGCCTCCAGCGGGGGGCGACTGGTCGCAGGTCTCGAAGCAATGGGGGCGCGGCACGTTGTGCTTCCTTTAGGCAGCAAGCTTCCCTGGCAAATCTGGCGCAACGCACACTCCTTATGCACATTGATAAAACAGGAGCAGATTGATGTGCTGCATGTGCGATCCCGAGCACCAGCCTGGTCTGCCCTGCTGGCTGCAAGGCGCTGCAAAATGCCTCTAGTCACCACCTTTCACGGTCAATATGGTCACGCCTCTGCCCTGAAGCGTTTTTACAATTCCGCCATGCTGCGCGGCGATGCCTGCATTGCCGTATCGGATTCTATCGCCCAGCATATTCGCGACACGTATCATACAAGCTCGCCAATCACGACGATTCACCGGGGGATTGATCTGGACTATTTCGACCCCGCTCGAATCACTGATCAACAAAAGCGGGCACTGCGTGCAAAGTGGCAGGTAGATGCGCAGCACCCTTTGCTTATTCTGCCCGGACGGCTGACCCGGCTGAAAGGTCACCATTTACTGATTGATACTTTACACCTGCATCCACTACCCGAACTTCAGGTGCGCATCGTCGGAGACATAGAAGGCAGAGAAAGCTATTACAGGGAATGCCTGGACTACCTCCAACAGCATGGCCTCAGCGAACAGATACGCTTTACAGGCCCCTGTGATGACATGGCCGTAGCCTACGCAATCAGTGACCTGGTGTTATCGGCCAGCACTAAACCTGAATCCTTTGGCCGCACCATTTGTGAAGCGCAGGCCATGGGATGCCGCGTGATTGCGAGTGACCACGGGGGCGCCCGCGAGACCTTATCTCCGACCCAACCTCAGGGTTTGTTTGCACCACGGGACACCCAAGCCCTTGCACAAGCCATCGAAAAGCAATTGTCGCTCAATGCCGCACAGCTTAAGAAACAGCAAGCGACTAGTCGGGCGCATATCGAGGAGCACTACAGCCTGCAACAAATGCAGACCAAAACGCTGGCCATTTACCAGTCTCTCTGCATGAAAGATTAATACCCTCGCGCAGAATATACTGGGCTCGCGCGAGGCTTCGCGCTACACTTCAGCTAGCTCAGACCGATTTGAGAGTAGACACCTTGGCCATTTCCAGCCTTCATCAACAGAACTATTATTGGCGCTTCGATAAGCACTTAATCGCCGACATCGATCGCCACCTGTTCACACCTTATTACTGGCAGTCCCGCAATGCCGTCGTAGGCAAAGAAAGCGGCCGGGGCACTACCTGGTTTGTCGAAGCACAAACCGCTGAAGACGGTACGCAACAGTGGGTACTGCGACATTATCTGCGCGGTGGTTTAATGAGCAAACTGAGCCGTGATCGCTATCTGTTTAAGGGACTGAAGCACTGCCGCTCCATTGCAGAATTCGAGATCCTCCACCGCTTGCACGCAGAGAACTTTCCCGTACCCCGCCCTGTTGCCGCCCAAGTAATCCGCCACGGGCTGCATTACCGGGCCGACATACTCACCCAGCGCATTGCTGGCGCGCGTGACCTGGTACAAGTACTTCAAGAGGCTCAGCCGACTGAATTTTATGAAGAACTGGCCAGCCTGATAGCTCGCTTTATGCAGGCCGGCGTTGCGCACGCCGATTTGAATATTCAGAACATTCTGATGGACGAACAAAAGCACTTTTGGCTGATAGACTTTGATCGTGCCTGCATCAGAAAACCTGCCGAGGCTTGGCAGAATCGTGTGCTTGCGCGATTGCAACGCAGCTTCGAAAAAGAACAACAACGTCACAACATTGCCTGGACTAACGCAGATTGGAACGTCTTTATCAATCGCTATCAAAAATTAGTTAACTGAGCCATAAAGCCGATAACTCTACAGAGGCTAGCGCCAGTGCTCTGCAATCCACGGTGCCGGCGAGAGTCGCTTATACCAGCGCTTGTACCAGGCAAATTGACGCCCCCACTGCCCTACCATTGCATCGGGAGGATTGGGGCGCCCATGAAAAATCACGATGCGTGCGTCGGCCGGCGGCGTATTATCACTGAGTAAGAATTTCCGCAGCCCCTGCGGCATGCAGTGTTTCTTATAGCTGACACACCAATCCTGCGGAAAAAACTGACAGCCCTGCTGTCCCAGCTCCCCCGAAATATAAGCCTGCTCCGTCCGGTAACGCCGCAGTACCGAGAGCTTGTCGTTGAGGTAAGCATCCAG
>JBFHVM010000166.1:0-7395 GCA_041589495.1 Oleiphilaceae bacterium
ACCATCTCGGCCTTTTTACCGCTGATGATGATCAGCGGCATTATCGGCAATATCCTGTTTGCTATCCCGCTGGTGATTATCTGTGTGATTATCGCGTCGGTGATCGAATGCTTTCTTATACTGCCCGGGCACCTCAACCATTCGTTTCAGCGCGCCTTTAAACGCAGCGATAGCGCCAGCTATCGTGAACGCCTCGACAACGCCTTTAACCGCTTTCGGGATGAGACCTTTCGTCCGCTATCTGAAAAGGCGATGAAGAATCGTGGCACAACCCTGCTGTTTGCGGCAGGGGTATTTTTTTGCTCCATCGCCCTCATCGCCACTGGACGCCTGCAGTTTGAATTCTTTCCACAGCCCGAGAGCCACATAATTCTCGCCAACGTGAAGTTCGCATCGGGCACACCTCCAGCTGAAGTGCGCGCCTTTGCGCGCGCCATGCAGCAAGCACTGATGCAAGCCAATGAAGAACTATCAGACGAAAAAGACCTTGTGGTGCACTCCGTATTGCGCGTTAATCAGGCCAGTTTTGACGGTGGCCAGAACTATAATCGCGGCGAACAATATGCCTCGGTGCATGTGGAACTGCTCACTCCTGATGCGCGGGAGGTGCGCAACCCGGAGTTTATCGCCGCCTGGCGTGAGCACTTATATTTGCCTGATGGCATTGAGCAGCTAAGCATTACCAGCCCGCGCGGTGGGCCGCCGGGCAAGGACATTGATATATTCCTTACCGGGCAGGAACCTGAGATCCTCAAGGAAGCCGGACAGGAAATCATCGACAAGTTAAAAACCTATGTCGGCGTGAACGATATTCAGGACGACCTGCCCTTCGGCAAAAATCAGTATCTGTATCGTTTGAGTCCGCAAGGTCAGGCTCTGGGACTCACTGTTGCCGATATCGGAAGCCAACTGCGCGCCGCTTTTGATGGGCGTCTGCTGCAAGTGTTTTATGACGAAAACGAAGAAGTGGAAGTGCGCATCGTACTACCCGACAGCGAACGCCATTATGTGCGTACACTGGATACCTTTCCCATTATTACCCCCGGCGGTGGCATGACGCCACTCAGTAATGTGGTTATTCTGGAAGATCGTCGGGGCTTGGAGCTGGTGCGCCATACCGACGGCAAGCTGGGGCTGCACGTTACTGCAGGTGTAAACCCCAAAGAAAATAACGCCAATGAAGTACTCGCCGAGATTCAGGAAAGCTTTTTACCCCGAGTCGCAAAAGAATACGGCCTCAAGTACGAGCTCAAAGGCCGCGCCGAGGAACAAGCGCAAACCGGTGCTGATATGGCCTTGGGAGCCCTGGTGGGCCTCACTCTCATTTATATTATTCTGGCCTGGGTGTTTGGCTCGTATAGCTGGCCGCTGGCGGTCATTCTGTCTATTCCTTTAGGCATTTCGGGTGCGATTCTAGGCCATGCCTTGCTGGGCCTGAATCTTACCCTGTTATCGTGGTTCGGTTTTTTTGGTCTGTCGGGCATCGTGATCAATGATGCCATTATTCTGGTGACCTTTTACCGGGAGTTGCGGGAACAGGGGCAGGGCATTCATGAAGCCATTGTAAATGCTACCTGCGCACGTCTTAGGGCAGTATTGCTCACTTCATTGACGACGATTGCCGGATTGTTACCACTCTTGTTTGAAACCTCGTTGCAGGCGCAATTCCTGATTCCCATGGCCGTGAGCATTTCCTTCGGCCTTGCTTATGCCACGGTACTCATTCTCTTTGTGATTCCTGCTTTGGTCACACTCATAGAGCAGGCAAAAATACGTATTAAGGGCGGCAACGCTCAATCCGTGCAAACCGTATAATTAGCAAATCACGGACAATAAAAAAGGGCAGAAATCATTCTGCCCTTCTCGCTTTTGTAGGTCGACATTCATGTCGACACGATGTTCGGAGTATCCACCTTGTTGGCATAAATGCCAACCTACTCGTGTCTCCCGTCAAGCGTCACTAAAACGTCGACCCCAACTGCAGGCTGGCACCTACGGTGTCATCATTGCCCGCGGCCGCCAACTCCAAGGTCGCACCAAACACAGACAAACCCAATCCAGCTGTCAGCACAGGGTCCATATCGCCTTCCAGATTATCTCGTACACCGAGACGCAGTTGCACAGTTTCAAATGCATCATATTCTGCCCCAAAGCCAACCATCTGACGCGCAGGCAACAGCTCCTGCATTTGCCCGTTTTGATCTCGCGCCTCTACCTTATCGTGCTTGTTGAGCTGCAAGTCCGCCGACAGTACAAAGCTCTCTCGGTTGTAGGAAATACCCGCCGTGATAGTGGGTTGCAGCTCTATCGTGACGCCCTCCACGGTGAAAGGTGTTGGCCCACGCACCAGCGTGTCCTTTGTCGTAATTTCCTGCTTGAGCACATTGACCACGGAGAAACCTGCCAACCAGCGACTGTGGTCATCAAGAAAGGAAGCGACACCCACGTCAAAATTAAATGCGGTGTCTTTTTCTTCGGAATCAGAAACATCATCTCCTTCAAAATCATCCACATCGGCGGTGTAATCAAACACTCTAAAGTCGACAATCTTAGGCGAAATACCCACAGCCAGATTGTGCCCCTTTACTTCAAAATTTCTCGCCAGAGTCACCCCCGCTTGTGATGTCGCCACACCGACTCCGCGTACATTTGATTGCAGGTTGTTGTCGGGGTCAGTTTCGTCATAAGTGATACGACTGGAATCGACGTTATCAATGGCGTCATCGACCTGTGCAGGCAACGTCACGGTCAGGTACTCCTCGTCCTCATAATTGAGCGTGAGACTCAAGTTGGCACTGGAGGAAATAAACGTACCGATACCCAGACGTTCGCCTGGAAACTGCACGGAAAAACCGATCCCGAGATCGACGAGAATTTTTTGGCCATCAATGCGCGACAGTTCGTTATTTACGTCAGCGAGGCGCGCGTCAAAATCGTCTTTGGATCCGGTTACACGGGGGTCATTGAGGTTATCAATATCCTGCTCCACCGCATCAATCGCCTGCTCAAAGGGCGTCAGAAAATCCTCATCAAAATCGTCAATCGAGTCCACCAACTCATCCTGATCCGTAGCGGCAATCGAGATCGATGGAAAGATCAAGCCAAAGCCGTCCGACTTTTCCCTCTGTTTTACCGCCAGCAGAGCCGGATTATAAAAGCTTGCCGCCGCAGGACGTGCAGAGGCCACACCAACGCCACCCATGGCGAAGGCTCTTGAGTCCAGAAACTGTGGACCACCAGCGAATGCTTGCGATGAACACACGGCAATCACTGCGGCAAGAGTAGTTTTATGGCATTTCATTAAGGGTTCCCCTGATGACTAACACAACGATCCGAATTCCGGGACCATAAATCTTAAAGCGTAGTCAAGCCCAGTGGGTTTGCGTTGGGGTTTTGTGTGGTTTTTGTTACTGTGGAATAAGGTCGCGCAGGGTTTTTCCCTCGAGCATTTGTTCACGATGTGCGCGCAGCTGTTTCACCAGCTCTTCAACCGGAGCTGCTGCCCCCACCCTTTCCAGCAGGCGACTATCATCGGCACGCAGGGCGACCAGGATCTCGGCAACAGTAATGTGATCGGTGGAGCGTCCAGGCGCCAGCGCTTCGGACTTATCCCCCGCCACCAATAACAGGCCATGGGCAATCAGTTTATCTACCACACTGCGTGTGAGTATCGCAGGGATAAAATTGAGCTGTTCTACTTCTTCCTGACTCAGTGGCTTGCCGCCACTCTCGTAGCGCTGAGCCACTTGCACCATGATATCGAGTCCTACTTTTTCGAGCAGTTCAGGGGAGGCCTTTACCTCAACGGTACGCGTAATATGGTTGCCGTGCTGGTGATAGAACGCAATGCTCGAGCCAATCAGCAGTATCAGCCAATTGAGATAAAGCCAGATAAGCAGAAGAATGCCCACAGCAAAGCCTGAATAGATGGCATCGTACTTAGCGGAGTTCACCACAAAAGACGTGAACAGCAAACTGGTGCCGTTCCAGCAGGCGCCCGAGACAATGCCGCCCAATAACGCGCTTTTAAAGTTAACGCGGGTGTTGGGCATTAACACGTAGAAAAATGTGAAGGCCCCAATAATCATGATAAAGGGCATGATCTTGCTGAGCGCAAAAATGAGTGTGCCGAAGGGTTCGATGGCCATGAGCGATTGCACGAGGCTGGAACTCATGGTGCTGGCCGTCACACTCAGCGCAGATACCATCAACGCGGGCCCCACTAGAATCACACTCAAATAATTACTGAAACGCTGACTCAGAGAGCGCAATTCGGGTGCATACCAGATGGTGTTGAAGGCTTTTTCGATTTTTTGTACCAGCGAGACCACGGTGTAAAACAACAACACGAAACCCACCGCACCCAGTACGCCAACCTTCATATTCTCTACAAAATTGAGGACGTTGTTATGTATTTCGAGGCCTTTTTCACCCATTGGCTCAAAAAAACGATACAGCATGGGGGTAAATTTATCCTGAACATTAAAGGCCTTGAGCACCGAAAAGCTCAGCGCTAACAAGGGAACCACCGATAACATGGTGGTGTAAACAAGACTCATGGCATGCAGGGTTAGTTGCCCGTTTACCAGATCCCGAATCACGGCAAACAGAATGCGCGCAACGCGACGAAGCTTTTTTTCGAGCATGCCTGTGTGGTGATGGGGTTCCTGCAACAGCCAGTCAAATAGTCGCTGGCGTAATTCCTGAATACGCATTGTCATAGGATGGAATAGATCTCTGAGAGAGTTCGCCGTTAACCCGCGTTAAGGTGAAGCGTGTTATTGATTGAAATCATCAATATAGTGATTCAGATCATCGAGAGATTGCAAGAGCTGATCAAAAGACTCATGGATCTGCTGTTCGCCCGCATCGGAAGTAATTTGCTGCTCAAGTTCAGCTGCCTGCGAGGCGAGTTCCTTTGCTCTGATATTACCAGCACTGCCTTTTATGGAATGCGCAAGCCTGCCCATACACTCTCTATCGCCCTGCCCTTCGGCGGTGCGAAACTGCTCTTCAAAGTCATCAAAACTATCTTGAAATGCTTTGAGTATGGTCTTGATTACATCGGTATTGTGCAAAAAACTCTCGTTGAGTTTTTGCATATCGAGTGGATCCGAACCCTTGTTTTCCGGTGCGGTCATGCGTCTACCCCTTTCAACAGTCATCCACGCTGAGTTTCTGAAAAACAACCGCGTGAAAAGTACGCTTCATGCTATGCTAGCAAATTGCTTTGGGCACCCGCCAAACTATCAATACGCGTGCTCTGCTGTTCAGTATAGACCACCCCGCTATCATGTGATCGCCAGATTTTTTTGCAGACGAGGCAAGGCCAGAATAGACACTATGTTTCGCTATTTTGAAAACCTGATTAAACCCTTCCCCACACAGGATCCGCAGCAACCACCTAGCGGTCTCTGGCAATTTTGTCGACACTATACCGCCGGCGTCGAACCACACCTGATCACGATGTCTATACTGACGGCCCTCATTGCCATCATGGAAGTCACTCTTTTCGGCTTTTTGGGTCAGTTAGTCGACTGGCTGTCGAGTAAAGATCCAGCCAGCTTATGGCAGGACGAAGGCAGCACCATGTTACTGCTGGGGCTACTCATTCTGGTGGGCCTGCCTCTAACGGTATATCTGCATTCCAGCGTGGTGCACCAGGCCCTGCTGGGCAACTATCCCATGCGCATACGCTGGCAAGCGCATCGCTACCTGCTCGGCCAAAGTCTGTCATTTTACCAGAACGAATTTGCGGGCCGTATTGCCACCAAGGTGATGCAAACAGCACTTTCAGTGCGCGAAGCCGTCATGAAGATGCTCGACGTACTGCTGTTCGTGTCGGTGTATTTCATAGGCATGATGGTGGTGATAGCCAGTTCCGACTGGCGACTGACGGCTCCGCTTTTAGTCTGGTTTACCGTCTATCTCGCCACCCTGCGTTTTTTTATTCCGCGCCTGCGCGCTATCTCCGCCAAGCAGGCCGATGCGCGCTCCTTAATGACCGGTAATATCGTCGACACCTATACCAATATCATGACGGTCAAACTGTTTTCCCACGCGCGACGTGAAGCCGACTTCGCACAAGACAGCATGCAGGGCTTTTTGTCTACCGTACATCCACAGATGCGCCTGGTAACACTATTGAACGTGACTGTATGGACTTCAAATGCCCTGCTTATTTTTTCCATCTCGGCGTTATCCATCTGGCTGTGGAGTATTGAGGCGGTGACGGCGGGCGCCATTGCCGTCGCAATAGGACTGGCGTTGCGGCTGAATGGCATGTCGCAATGGATCATGTGGGAAGTGTCCAGCCTTTTCGAGAATATTGGTGCCGTGCAGGACGGTATGAACATGCTGGCCCAACCAAGAGACGTGCGAGATCAGCAATCAGCGCAGGATCTCGCCGTCACCCAGGGCAAGATCGAGTTCAGGAACCTCTCGTTTGCCTATGAACAGGGCGAGGAGGTACTCCATCAACTTAACCTCACTTTAAAGCCCGGTGAGAAACTGGGGATTGTCGGGCGGTCGGGTGCTGGAAAATCTACCCTGGTCAACCTGCTGCTGCGTTTCCATGAGGTAGAACAGGGCGATATTTATATTGATGAGCAGAACATTGCAGAAGTGACGCAGGAGAGTCTGAGAGAAAACATCGGCATGGTGACGCAAGACACCTCTCTCATGCACCGCTCGGTACGCGATAACATTCTTTACGGCAAGCCCGACGCCGACGACGATGCCATGATTGCAGCTGCGCGGCAAGCCGAGGCCCATGAATTTATTCAGCAGCTGAGTGATCCCAAGGGGCGCCGGGCTTACGATGCTCACGTCGGCGAGCGTGGCGTAAAGCTGTCGGGCGGGCAGCGACAACGCATCGCCATTGCTCGTGTGCTATTGAAAGACGCACCGATTCTGATTCTCGACGAAGCCACTTCGGCACTGGATTCCGAGGTCGAAGCCGCCATTCAGGCCAGCCTTTACCGTCTCATGGAGGGCAAAACGGTCATCGCCATTGCACACAGGCTTTCGACCATTGCCGCCATGGATCGACTGGTGGTACTGGATGAAGGACGCATAGTCGAACAAGGCAGTCACCAGCAACTGCTCGATAAAGGCGGACTATATGCCCAGCTGTGGGCGCGCCAGTCGGGTGGCTTTATTGGGGAATAGAAAAATGGCGAAAAATGGGGGCAGAGTCAATTCATGCTGTGAGTAAATTGGCTCTGACCCCATTTTTTTAAGCCACTGTTCGCTTTGGATCATCATCCAGCCAGGCCTGAAACTCCTCAAAAGGCAGCGGGCGCGAATGGTAATAACCTTGTGCTACATCGCATTCCAGTTGTGCCAGCTTATCGAGCGTCTGACCATCTTCAATGCCTTCGGCGACCACACCAT
>JBFHVM010000167.1:0-7374 GCA_041589495.1 Oleiphilaceae bacterium
ACCTTGAAGTCGTCTTTTCGACTCATGATGCTGGCGACATGCAGATTGTTGGTGATAATGGTGAGCCCGGTATGTGCCATGAGAGCATCGGCGATGGCTTCGGTAGTGGTGCCGATATTAATAAACATGGAGGCATAGTCAGGAATTTCACTGGCGATGCGTTGCGCAATACGCTGCTTCTCTTCAGGAAAGCTGACTTTTCTGTTTGAATACGGCGTATTGGAAACCGTTGAGCATTGGCCAGCGCCGCCGTGAAAACGTTGAATTTGTTGTTCGTCGTCGAGCACCTTTAGATCACGGCGAACCGTTTGCTGGGTGACATCAAATTCTTTGGCGAGTTCTTCGATGGTGACAAAACCGGACCGATTTACCAGTTCTACAATGCGTGCATGTCGCTCGGGTTGTTTCATAAGGCTGTTGTCTGTTCCTGATTGATAAGAGATCATCATGACTAAGGACGAGCATAATAACAAATGGGGGCTTCATTAAGGAAAACACCATGTCGCAATACATACTATCTATTGATCAGGGTACGACCAGTTCGCGTGCTCTTTTATTTGACGAGCGCGGCCAACACGTTGCGACCGCTCAGCAGGAATTCAAACAGTATTTCCCGGAAGATGGCTGGGTAGAGCATGACGCCAATGAAATCTGGCTGACCACCCTGAACGTATGTCGTGAGGTGCTTCAGGATTACGATACCAGTCTGGTCAAGGCTATTGGTATTACCAACCAGCGTGAAACAACAGTGATTTGGGATCGTAAAACTGGTGAGCCAATTCATCCGGCCATTGTGTGGCAGGATCGACGCACAGCGGCCTTCTGCGAAGAGTTAAAAGTGCAGGGTTTCGAGGAGACGATCAATAAAAAAACAGGCTTGCTGATCGATCCCTACTTTTCGGCCAGTAAAATTCGTTGGATTCTTAATGAGGTAGAGGGTGCCCGAGAGCGTGCGGAAGCAGGAGAGCTCGCATTCGGAACGGTAGATTCTTATCTTCTGTGGCGATTAACCGAAGGCAAGTCTCATTTTACTGATGCTACAAATGCATCACGTACCTCGCTGTTTAATATCGAAACCCAGCAATGGGATGAAGAGTTGCTTAAAATCTTTGATATTCCCTCGGCGCTTCTCCCGGAAGTGAAAGACAGCAGTGATGACTTTGGTGAGTGCGCTGCGCACTGGTTTGAAGCGGTGCTACCGATATGCAGTATGATCGGTGATCAGCAGTCAGCCTTGGTTGGTCAGGCCTGTTTCGCCCCGGGCATGGTGAAAAGTACATACGGTACAGGGTGCTTTATGGTGCTCAATACCGGCGCGCAGCTAATTCGTTCGCAGAGTCGTTTGTTGTCGACAGTGGCGTATCGAGTGAATGGCCAGGTGACCTATGCCCTGGAAGGCAGTATTTTCGTTGCCGGTGCAGCTATTCAGTGGCTCAGAGATGGTTTACAGTTAATAGGCCATGCCAGAGAGAGCGAGCAGTTGGCCGAACAGGTAGGGTACGAGAATCCGGTGTATCTCGTACCAGCCTTTACTGGTCTTGGAGCGCCTTACTGGGACCCCAATGCGCGAGGCGCGTTGTTCGGTTTGACTCGGGATACCGGTATTGCCGAAATCGTAACGGCAGGTCTGCAGGCGGTTTGTTACCAAACGCGTGACCTGCTCAGCGCAATGGAGCGCGATGGGGCCGAAGTAAGCGCCTTGTATGTCGATGGCGGAATGGTCGTCAATGACTGGGTAACGCAATTCCTTGCGGATGTGCTGAACGTGAATGTAGAGCGGCCAGCTATTGTCGAAACTACGGCGCTGGGTGCTGCTTATCTGGCAGGTTTACGGGTAGGTATGTTTGCTAGTCTCGAAGAGATTCGCAAGCTTTGGGCTCTGGATAATCGCTTTGTTCCGGCTCTAGACCGGCACACTGCAGATCAACTGTATTCCGGATGGCTGGAAGCGGTTGAGCGCGTTAAGAGTCAGGGTAGTTCCGCAACCGGGTAGGCGATGAGATGTTCGGCATCGATGGCAAAATTCACGTCGTTGCCGACGTAAAAATCTTCGTGACTGGGAAAGCTTGCCTCGATGTGGAGTCCGGAGGCAAGTTCCAGTAAATATTGCGTATTGGTGCCGGCAAAGGTTTTGCTGAGTACTTTACCTTTGAGCGCTGAGTGGTGATCGCAGACGATATCGTCTGGCCGTAACAGAATTTCTACCGGGCTTTTTTCGGGCCAGTTGTAGGCACGATTGCCGCGCAATATACCCAGTTCGGTGCTAAAGCTGTCTGGCGTCAATACTTTGCCGGGTACAAAGCTTCCCTTACCTATAAAGCAGGCAACAAAGCGATTGGCGGGCTCATGGTAGAGCTCGAACGGGGTACCCCACTGTTGTATTTTTCCACTGTCGATTACGCCGATGTGGTCGCACATGGCGAAAGCTTCCTGCTGGTCGTGTGTCACCAGGATCGCGCTGATGCCAAGCTCTTTCAGTATACGTCGCACATCGAGCCCAAGACGAGTGCGTAGTTCTGCATCGAGATTAGAGAAAGGTTCATCAAGTAGCAGCAGGTCGGGTTCGGGGGCCAATGCTCTGGCCAGAGCGACTCGCTGCTGCTGGCCTCCAGAAAGTTCATGTGGCAGTCGTTCTTCATAGCCCTGCAAATCGACGAGTTTTACCAGGCGTGTAATCGTCTCGTTCTGTTTGTCACGAGACTGCTTTTGTATACCAAATCCAATGTTCTGCGCGACGCTCAGGTGAGGGAATAGAGCATAATCCTGGAATACCATGCCAATCTGGCGTTTTTCAGGTGCCTGTAACACCTTGTCCGACGAAATGGTTTCGCCGCGAAGAGTAATGCTTCCGGCGTGCAGTTGTTCAAAGCCTGCAATGGAGCGCAATATAGTGCTTTTTCCGCAACCGCTCGGGCCGAGCAGGCAGGCAATCTCACCTTCAATCAGGGTGAAGGAGAGATCCTTGATAACCACGAGGTCATCGTAGTTGCATTGAATATTGCTGACCTCTAGCAGACCGGACAAAAGCGCCTCTCTTATGCGTTACAGAGCAGGAATTCGAGCAGTGCTTTTTGCGCATGCAGGCGGTTTTCAGCTTCGTCCCAGACGACAGAGCTTGCATGATCCAGCATGTCTTCGCTGATTTCTTCGCCTCGATGTGCCGGCAGGCAATGCATAAACAGGGCATCGGATTTGGCCAGGCTCATCAGTTGCGGGCTCACCTGAAACGCTTCAAACGCTTTGATGCGCGCTTGTTGCTCTTCTTCCTGCCCCATGGATGCCCAGACGTCGGTGACAACGAGATCGGCATCGCGTACAGCCTGCTCTGGGTCGTTGACAACATGGGCATGTTGGCGATTGGCGGCGAGTAGTTCTGCATTGGGCTCGTAACCCTTTGGTGTTGCAGCCACCAGTTCAAAATTGAGGAGGGCGGCGGCATTAATAAAGGAATTGCACATATTGTTGCCATCACCAACCCAGACCACCTTTTTGCCCTCAATGGAACCACGGTGCTCATGGTAGGTTTGCATGTCGGCCAGCAGCTGACATGGATGAAAGTCATCAGTCAGTGCGTTAATGACCGGCACGCTGGAATGTGCTGCGAAGGTTTCGAGCTTTTTGTGTTCAAAGGTACGGATGGTAATGGCGTCCACCATGCGCGAGAGCACGCGCGCGCTGTCTTCAATCGGCTCACCGCGACCCAGTTGTGTATCGCGAGGAGACAAAAATAAGGACGAACCACCAAACTGGGCCATGCCAGACTCAAAAGAAACGCGTGTGCGTGTCGATGATTTTTCGAAAATCAGAGCCAGAACGCGGTTCTTTAGCGGTTCGTATATGTTGCCATGACGGTGCTCGTGCTTGAGCGTGATCGCACGTTCAATAATCTGGAGTAGCTCGTCCCTGGAAAGATCCTTGAGAGTTAAAAAATGTCGTAAAGCCATGGAATTCTCGCGTTACTCTTGATAAAAGGTTTGCATTCAGGCGCGGGGTTGGCTGCGGTCATCGGCGGCATAAAGGCGCACAATCTGTACCACGGCATCAATCAGAAATTCGCATTCTTCGTCACTCAGGTTGAGCGGCGGTAAGAGGCGAATCACGTTTTCGGAAGTAACATTCAACAACAGGCCCTTCGCTTTGGCCAGAGGGACCAGTGCCAGGCACGGGTCGTGCAGTTCGATGCCTATCATCAAACCCTTGCCGCGTATTTCTTTTATGTAATCGGCAGAGCCCAGCTGACTCTGCAGCCCCTCGAGAATGCGTTTGCCCAATACGTCAGCGCGATTGCACAGGTTGTGGGTGGTGATCTGCTCAATCGTCGCCAGAGCGGCAGAGCAGGCCAGAGGGTTGCCGCCAAAAGTGGACCCGTGAGATCCAGGACCCAATATCTCGGCCGCTTCGTTTCGTGCCAGACAGGCGCCTATGGGGAACCCATTACCCAAACCTTTAGCGGTGGTGATTACGTCGGCCTCGATGCCGAGTGTCTCGCAGGCAAAGTATTTTCCGGTACGACCGTTACCTGTTTGTACTTCGTCGGCCATGAGTAGCCACTTATGTTCGTCACACAAAGCACGAAGGCCATTAAAATACGCATCGTCGGCAAGTCGAACTCCGGCTTCGCCCTGAATAGGCTCCAGCATGACGGCAACTATATTTGGGTTGGATTTTGCAATAGTTTCAATGGCCTGCAGGTCGTTAAACGGTGCTCGCACGAAACCACCCAAAAGTGGCTCAAAACCAGCCTGTACCTTACGATTTCCGGTTGCGGTCAGAGTGGCCATGGTACGGCCGTGAAAGGCCTGTTCCATCACAATAATCGTGGGGCTTTTTATCCCTTTTTCGTGACCATAGCGGCGCGCCAGTTTGATTGCCGCTTCATTGGCTTCGGCACCCGAGTTAGAGAGGAATACCCGATCCATGCCGGCCAACCCGGTCAGGGTTTTAGCCAGTTTTAACTGTTGTGGCGTGTGGAAGAAGTTAGAACAGTGCAGCAGGCGCCCTGCCTGATCCCGAATGGCCTTGGATACTTCGGGGTGGGCGTGCCCCAATCCGCATACAGCGATACCACTAAACGTATCGAAGTATTTATTACCATCCGTATCGTACAGCCAGCAGCCGTCGCCGCTGTCAAAAGCGACGGGCAGGCGGCCGTAGGTATTCATTAGGGCTTCGCTCATTTGACTCTCTTTACAAAACGCAAAAAGGCAGCGATTAGGCTGCCCGGGAAACGGAAAATCTTAGCCCGAAATGTTGTTTGAAGCAAGAATGTGTCACTATCAAACCATCGCTTATGGAATAAAAGGAGTGTTCGGGGTGTTCAACAGTATCGAACTTGCCGTCTTTACGGGGCGCTTGACGGCCCTGTGTGAAGAGATGGGGTATGTGCTGCAGCGCAGTGCTTTGTCGCCCAATATTAAGGATCGTCTTGATTTCTCCTGTGCGTTTTTTGATGCGACGGGGCGCATGAGTGCGCAGGCAGCCCATATACCGGTGCATTTGGGCTCCATGGCGTTCGCGATGGAGCGTATTGTGGGTAGCTTCAAATGGCGTGAGGGGGACATGGTTGTCTTCAATGATCCCTTCATGGGTGGTACACACCTACCCGATGTCACCCTCGTTGCCCCGTTTTTTTACGATGACAAGCTCATAGGATTCGTAGCCAACCGGGCACATCACGCCAATATTGGCGCCGAGGCTGCTGGCTCAATGCCTTTGTCGTCCTCATTGCAGGAAGAAGGGCTATTGATTAGTCCTGTGAAACTGTTGAACAACGGGCAGTGGAATAGGGAACTGGTGACACGTTTGAGCGCATTGTCGACAGCTGGCGCGCAGTGCCAGAGCGCGGTGGTGCCCGGAGATTTTCTGGCACAAGTTAGTGCGAATCAGGCGGGCATCCATCGACTAAAAGAGTGGCTAGCTGAGCAGCAAGGTGGCAGTCGCTATCTGGCAAAGGGATTGCAGGCTTTGGATAGTTACGGGGCTCGTGTTGCCAGGGAATCGTTGCGCAATATCGCGAGGGGGCAGGGTTGTTATCAGGATGTAATGGATGATGACGGCTTTGGTTCCCATGACGTGGTTATTTCAGTTTGTGCACAGCAGGGTGACGATGGCTTGTGCTTTGATTTTACCGGCACTGCCGATGAGGTTGCAGGGAATATCAATTGTCCTTTGTCGGTGACAGCTGCAGCTGTTTATTACGCTGTACTTTGCTTGCTCCCCGACTATGTGCCGCATTGTGCAGGGGTGTTTGATCAGATCCATATTCGCGCGCCGCAAGGGTGTCTGGTGAATGCTAATCCGGGACGAGCTGTTGCGGCGGGCAATGTCGAAACCAGTATGCGTATTGTTGATGTGGTGTTGGGCGCTCTGGCCAGTTTAGGCGCCGACGTGCCTGCCAATAGTCAGGGCACCATGAATAATCTCGCGATGGGGTCAAGTGCTTCGGCAGGTCGCTGGGATTATTATGAAACCATGGCTGGCGGTATGGGGGCGGGTTCTTCAGGGCCCGGACTCAGTGGGGTTCAGTGTCACATGACTAATACCTTGAATACACCAATTGAGAGTCTGGAGGTGCACTATCCCGTGAGGGTAGAGCGTTATGCTCTGCGTAGAGGTTCGGAGGGGGATGGCTTGCACAGGGGAGGTTGTGGCCTAGTGAGAGAGCTGCGGTTTTTAGAGGTGGCTGAAGTAACGTTGTTGAGCGAGCGTCGCAGTCACTCTCCAAGGGGGGGGAATGGTGGGGGTGAAGCCATGCCGGGTGTTAATTACTTGAATGGTAAGCCGTTGGCGGCAAAGTATACTGGTTCGGTTAAGTCAGGTGACTTATTGCGCATAGAGTCACCAGGCGGTGGCGGTTGGGGGAAAGACGCTGGTTGTAAGGCGTAAAACGCGCTAAGATTGCGCCCATCTGAAACGCAAACGATGAGGTGTATGCAAGATGTCGATTATGGATACTATTAAAGAGCAGATCGAGAGTAACCCAATTCTGCTCTATATGAAGGGTACCCCTCAGCAGCCCCAGTGTGGCTTTTCTGCGCGTACAGTGCAGGCTCTGATGGCCTGTGGTGAGCGTTTTGCTTATATCAATATTCTCGATAATCCTGAAATTCGCGAGAATCTCAAGGTTTATTCCAATTGGCCAACATTCCCTCAGCTGTATGTAAACAGTGAGCTTGTCGGCGGTTGTGATATCGTTATGGAAATGTACGAGAGTGGTGAGCTGAAAAAGCTGATTACCGAAGCGGCGGCTTCGCAGGCTGAATAAATGCGCTGCACACTACAAAAAAGCCCGGCACTGCCGGGCTTTTTTGTTTTCAGTCCTAGGGTGTTGTGCGGTCTCTGGGTTGGTATTCAATAGGCACAATATAGCGATAC
>JBFHVM010000168.1:0-7339 GCA_041589495.1 Oleiphilaceae bacterium
GCCCTCGCCACCAACGCCCAAGAAAGAAGTGGGGCGCAAAGACAGTAAGCAGGAAGTAACTTCCATTCGTGTGAGTACAGACAAAGTCGACAGCCTGATTAATATGGTGGGTGAACTGGTGATTACCCAGTCGATGCTCGGCGAGCTGGGTTCAAATTTTACGCTCGACCAGTTACCCAAATTGCTTGAGGGGCTCGAACAGCTTAATGCACATACCCGAGAACTTCAGGAAAGTGTGATGCGCATTCGCATGCTACCCATTAGTTTCGCGTTTTCCCGTTTTCCCCGATTGGTAAGAGATATTAGTCAGGCGTTGGGTAAAAAGGTTGAGCTGGAGTTGCTGGGAGAACAAACCGAGCTGGATAAAACCGTACTGGAGCGCATTGTCGACCCTTTGGTGCATTTGGTACGGAACAGTCTCGATCACGGTCTCGAAAGTCCAGCGAAGCGATTGGAAGCAGGCAAGAGCGAAGTAGGCAAGATTACGTTAAACGCCTACCACCAAGGGGGGAATATTGTTATCGAAATCATCGATGATGGTGCAGGGCTCAATCGCCAGAAAATACTCGAAATTGCTCAGGACAAGGGCTTGGTGAAAACCGGTGATGTGCTGAGCGATGAACAGATAGATGAGCTGATATTCAAACCGGGTTTTTCAACGGCGACAGAGGTGACAGACCTCTCGGGGCGCGGTGTGGGAATGGATGTGGTGCGTCGCAATATTCAGGATCTCAATGGCTTGGTGGACGTCAGCTCCACGCCGGGTAAAGGCTCCCGTTTCACCATTAGACTACCGCTGACCCTGGCGATTCTCGATGGTCAACTCGTGCGTGTGGGACAACAGGTGTTTGTCGTGCCTTTGGTGTCGATTGTAGAAAGTCTGGAGCAAAAAGATCAGGTCATTCATGCCATCGCTGATGACGCCAGAGTATTACGCTTGCGGGATGAGTTTGTGCCAGTGATTGCCTTAGGTAAGGTGTTTGGTATTGCCGGCGCGGGAGGTGGTAAAGAGGGGCTATTAGTCGTTGTAGAAGGTGGTGGGCACAGAGTGGCACTACAGGTCGATGAATTGATGGCGCAACAGCAAGTGGTAATCAAAAGTCTCGAAGAAAACTATTGTTCCGTGGAAGGAATATCCGGAGCAACCATTCTGGGAGATGGAACGGTGTCGCTGATAGTTGATATCACAGGGGTGGTGCGTCTTGCCAGCATAGATCCAAAAAACTGGCGGCACCTTCAATCCAATAGCGATATTGCAGCAGCGTGAGGAGTAAGCAGGTGGAAGCTCAAGCAGAGAAGCCAGCCGGCGAGCATGAGTCATCTCTAAACGAACGAGGCAAGGCCGATTTAAGTGAGTACCTCACCTTTATCATGGGGTCGGAAGAGTTTGGTGTAGACATCCTGGCTGTACAGGAAATTCGCGGTTGGGAGCCGGTTACTGCGGTACCCAATGCTCCCCGTCAAGTGTGCGGTGTGATGAATTTGCGCGGAACGGTCGCGCCGGTAGTCGATCTGCGCGTTTGTTTTGGTGTGGATGAACGCGTCTATACCGATAAAACGGTGGTGATCGTGCTCAAGATCGCAACGCAAGACAAGTCACGAGAAAAGGTAGTGGGGGTAGTTGCCGATGCGGTGGCCGATGTAGAGAGTTTTTCCGCTGAAGACGTGCAGGCTTCACCTGAATTGGGAACGTACAGTCACATGCGTTACGTCAAGGGTCTGGGGCGTACTGATCAAAAAATGGTAATTCTGTTGGAGTTGAGCGAGCACTTGTTGCGTGAACAGGATGAGTTGGTGACTTCGGATCTGCGTGATCGGGATGGAGCGACGATGGATGACAGCGACCTCGCTTGAGTTGCGTGAATTTCCCATGAGCGAGGCGGAGTTCTCGCGTATTTGTACTCTGGCACGTCGATACACGGGCATTGTGCTTGGCAGTCACAAGCGCCACATGGTTTATGGTCGGCTGGTACGTCGCTTGCGAGCGCTAAACCTTGGTGGCTTCGATGAATATCTACCTCTCATCGCAGCCTTGAACATGCCCGAAACCAATCAGTTTATTAATGCCATCACCACCAACCTCACGAGCTTTTTCAGAGAGGAGCATCACTTTAACTTTTTAGCGCAAGATCTTTGCCGCACCTGGGAGCAGGAATCGCCAAAAGGTGGGCGACTCCGGCTTTGGTCTGCCGGTTGTTCGTCGGGAGAAGAGGCTTACAGCATTGCGATTACCCTGTTGGAAAATCTGAATATGTCGCGCTGGAATGCTCGGGTACTGGCAACTGATCTGGATTCTCGCATGTTACAACAGGCGGCCAATGGTCTTTATGAGGCCGAGCAATTGGAAGCTCTTGAACAATCGCGTCGTAAAAAGTGGTTTACGCGCCACGATGCGGTAAGTAATCAGCGGCAGGTAAGAGCAGTGGTGCGGGATGTGGTTTGTTTTAAACGGCTCAACCTGCTGGAATCATGGCCCATGAAGGGGCCATTCAATGTGATTTTTTGTCGTAATGTGATGATCTATTTTGACGCCGAAACCCAATACAACTTGCTGCGCCGCTTTCATTCTTTGTTAATTCCTGGTGGCTATTTGATGGTGGGTCATAGTGAAAGTCTACATCGCGATGACTTGTTTGAGTCGATAGGGAAGACCATTTACCGCAAACGGTGTGATGATGGAATCGCATGATGTTCCGTCCCGGCGTCGACTTCCAGCCCCCTTGCCGGGGTTTGAGCATATCAACCGTTACTGGGATAAATACATGCAGATGCCTGCGGCTAAGATATTGCCGGGAGAATTTTATGTATCCAGTCAAACCGAATTGATCACCACCGTATTGGGTTCATGTGTCGCTGCCTGCATTCGCGATACTAAATTGGGAATAGGGGGAATGAACCATTTTATGTTGCCCAAGTCACGGTCGCCTGATGGTTCCTGGGGCGGAGATTTTGCCACGCAATCGCGTTATGGCAACTGGGCAATGGAGTATCTGATCAATGCCATCCTCAAAATGGGTGGCTCGCGAACCAACCTCGAAGTGAAGATATTTGGCGGCGCCAATGTGATCCAAAGCAGTGCCGTAGTGGGGACCAAGAATATTGATTTTGTACTGCGCTACCTCGAAGACGAAAATATGGCTGTGGCGGCTCAGGATTTAGGGGGCGTTTATCCGCGCAAAGTGATGTATTTTCCGGATACGGGAGCCGCTAAAGTAAGACGCCTGAAAGACTTGTCCAACAGCACTATTGTGGATCGTGAATCCACTTACAGAAAACGTATAGATGGCACAGAGGAAGAGGGTGGTAGTGTGGAATTGTTTGAGTGACGAGGGGCGTCATGTCTGCGATTAAAGTGCTTATTGTCGATGATTCGCCTCTTATTCGCGAAATGCTGCAGCATATATTTTCTGTCGATGGCGAATTTGTGGTGGTGGGACAGGCGGCGGACCCCTATGAAGCGCGCGAACTGATTAAACACTACAATCCAGACGTGCTTACGCTAGACGTAGAAATGCCCAAAATGGATGGCATTACCTTCTTACGTAATCTGATGCGCTTGCGCCCCATGCCGGTGGTCATGATTTCGAGTGTTACCGAACGAGGGGCTCCGGCAACGTTGGACGCTCTGGCTCTGGGGGCTTTTGATTACGTGACCAAGCCTCACGCTGATCGCTGGCAGGATTTAGACAGCTATGCCGAGTTGATTCGTCACAAGGTTAAAATGGCCAGCAGGGCCAACATGGCGGCATTGGAATATACCAAGTGGATTCCTTCTGATGTCATTGCAGAGCATGAAGGCAAGTGGAAGCCATCACTGATCGCACTCGGCAGTTCAACCGGTGGTACCGAGGCTTTAAGAGTGATACTAACGGCCATGCCGGAGGATTGTCCGCCAGTGGTCATGGTGCAGCATATACCTGAAAACTTCAGTGCGACCTTTGCCCAGCGCCTGGATCGTGAGTGCGTGATGCGAGTGAAAGAAGCTGAGGATGGTGATTTACTGAGTGTTGGACAGGCGTACCTGGCGCCGGGTAATAAACATCTCAGACTCAAAAAACATGGTAGTGATCTTATTGTTCGCTTGGATGAAGAGCCGCCAATCAATGGCCATAGACCTGCTGTCGACCGGTTATTCGAATCACTGCTTGAATTGGAAGGATATAATATTACCGCTGCCATTCTTACGGGAATGGGGCGTGATGGTGCCAGGGGTCTAAAAGACTTGGCGCAGCGTGGTGCTAATACGCTGGTGCAGGACGAGGCCAGCAGTATTGTGTGGGGTATGCCAAGCGCCGCTTTAATGCTACACACTGAGCATCGAGTCGTAACGCTCGAAAAAATGGCAGCGGCCATTCTCGATAGCTGCACCAGAAAATAAGCCAGGGATGGCAAAAGTGCGAAAGTCGATTAAGCTAAAGTGATGCCGCCTAAAAACGGAGCTTGGGACTTCAGGAGTTCAATTTAAAATGAGTATTACAAGTCAGATCGGTCCTGCCGGGGACAGCGTGACTATAAGAATACAGGGACGTTTTGATTTTAGTGCGCATCAGGCCTTCAGAGAGAGCTATGAGCACCTTGATGGTTCGGTAAAGGAATATCGTATTGATTTGCAGGAAACCAGTTATCTGGACAGTTCTGCATTGGGTATGCTTCTGCTGCTTAGGGATTTTGCAGGTGGTGACGATGCGGACATAAAAATTCTCAACTGTAACGACGAGGTGAAGAAAATCTTTGCCATTTCTAACTTCGAACAATTGTTTGAGATTCGCTAGCCCAGCCAAGGGGCATTGAATGCCAAGTAGCCAACCACCGCTCAAAATTCTGATTGTTGAAGACAGTGCGTCAGACCGGTTACTGCTCGAACGCATAGTGCTTGATCAGGGCTATCAAACGGTCACTGCAGAAGATGGCCGCGAAGCCATTCGACAGTTCAAGCACGAAAAGCCCGCGATGGTGCTGATGGACGCTCTCATGCCGGACATAGACGGCATGGAAGCGGCGCGAGAAATCAAGAAAATAGCCGGCGAAAACTTTGTTCCCATCCTGTTTCTAACCAGCTTGACCGATGACGAGGCCCTTGTGGCCTGTCTTGAGGCGGGTGGCGATGATTTTCTATCAAAACCCTATCGCCCGGTTGTTATTGCCGCCAAAATTCAGGTATTCCGACGTATGCTGCAGTTGCAGCGAGCCCTGAAAAAACAGCGCGACGAAATTGCAAAAAGTAATGAGCACTTTATGCAGGAACAGCTGGTTGCCAAGAAAGTGTACGACAACGTCGCACACATGGGCTGTCTTGATCAAATCAACATTAAGCATATGCTCTCGCCCATGTCGGTTTTTAATGGTGACGTATTGCTGGCCGCACGTAAACCATCGGGCGGATTGGTGATGTTTCTCGGTGATTTTACCGGGCATGGTCTGCCTGCAGCCATTGGCGCTATGCCATTGGCCGAGATTTTTTACAGCATGGTGGCCAAGGGCTTTGGTACAGAAAGCATACTTCACGAAATCAATCTCAAGCTGAAGGGCATTTTACCGGTTGGTTTTTTCTGCTGCGCTGCGATGGTGGATATCAGTTACGCAAAGCGTCGTGCCAAAATATGGAATGGCGGTTTACCAGATTTGATGATGCGCCGTGCCGATGGCATAGTGGAGCGCATAGCCTCGGATCATCTGCCGCTTGGCATTCTGGCGGCCGAAAAGTTTGATTCAAGCACCACCATTCTCGACATGCGTATGGATGACCGTTTATATATTTGGTCAGATGGCATTGTTGAATTGCGTAATGCGCGCGGTGAGCAGTACGGTTTGGATCGTTTGCACGAGTGGCTGCATCATGATGATGCGGAGAAGATCTTTGAGTATATGCTCGAAGGTGCCAAAAAGTTTGCGGGCTACGGTAATTATGAAGACGACCTGACGCTGGCCGAAATCAAAATGGTCGAGGATATTTGGTCGATTCAGGATCAGGATCAGGATACTTTTTCAACGACGGCGCTGCGGGGCGCTCGTGATTGGTCATTTACCTACGAAATGTTCGATGACACGATTCGTGAATTTAACCCGATCCCCCTCATGCTTCACGTGAGCATGGAGGTGCCCGAACTCAAGGCCTACAGCCAGGATTTGTATACCCTGTTTGCAGAGTTGATTTCGAATGCCATTGACCATGGCTTGCTGGGCCTTGATTCGCGGCTCAAAGCCAATGCGACGGGATTCAAGCGTTATTATGAGTTGCGCGAAGAAGGTTTGCGCGCTTTACAGGGGCAATGTGTACGTATCAACGTTCGCCATCATCCTGTGAGCGGAGGTGGCACTCTGATTATTCGTGTTGAAGACAGTGGCGAGGGTTTTGATTACAGCAAGCTTGATCTCAGCTTTCCGGAAGCGAGTAAGTTTTCCGGGCGGGGCTTACCCTTGGTTCGTTCGTTGTGTGAAAGTCTTGAATTCAAGGAAAAGGGCAATGTTGTGCAGGCGGAGTATCGCTGGATATCCGAATTGGAAAAAGGAAAGATACTCGCCAAAGCAGTGATCTGAGAGGGGGCAAGGTGGCCATACTAGATGATGATACCATCGGTGAGCTCAGGCTCATTATGGAAGATGATCTCCCCAAGCTCATCGACAGCTATCTTAACAATTCAACAAAGCTCATCCGCGAGCTGCAGGGTATGGCGGGTAGTGTCCAGCAGGATGATTTCGTCATACGAATTCATAGCCTCAAGGGAAGCTGCCGCAATATCGGCGCGCTTCAGATGGGCGATTTGTGTGAGCGTATGGAAAAGCACGCGCGCGCCGGAAATTTCTCCAAGATCAAACAGGATCTTGAAAAGCTCAACAGTGAATTCGACCTGGTACGGTCTGCCTTGCTGGCAGTAGATTAAACAAGCAGGCAGGTAAGACTCGCAGGGCCGCAAATATTGGCCTGAAATTCGCTTAATCCTCACAAAGCGTTGTAATAAGGTTTCACAATACTCGCGCGACCAATTGTGTTGGTGATTGCCGGTTTTGTG
This sequence comes from Oleiphilaceae bacterium, assembly GCA_041589495.1. Lineage (GTDB taxonomy): Bacteria > Pseudomonadota > Gammaproteobacteria > Pseudomonadales > Oleiphilaceae > PZPK01. Next base: position 7,011 of record JBFHVM010000168.1, read on the forward strand.
CCAAGTGGGGACTCATTCATGCACCAATTAGCCATCTTGAATCCAGCATCAAGCGAATCTGTATCGAGTGCAGCTACGCGAACTGCCGGTTCGCAAAGATCTACCCATCCACTAATGCAAGTCTCTGAAAGTAATGGGGAAAAAGTATTATCCGGCGGCTTTGCTCCCATGCTGGGAGAGCACATGCAAGAAGCGAAGCAGTTGGGGATTGATCTGTCTGATCCCGAGGCATTGCAGGCCTTTCTGGGTGAACAGGGCATGCTGGATTTGCAGTCAGTGTTTCAGGATCTGGGGCTGGATCTACAGCAGTTAACGACAATGAATGGGCA
>JBFHVM010000169.1:0-7326 GCA_041589495.1 Oleiphilaceae bacterium
ATTGGCGTCTCAGTTAAGCGGCTCGCTTGGTTTGCTCTGAGTGCTTGAATGGCGTTCTCGGAGTGCCTGATTAGCTTAATCTGAGTGATAGTACAGATATATATCGGTAAGCTGCTCAGGTGCCAGCGATTCAAATTGCGACATGAGTTTGTCATTGGCGTGAATCTGGGCAAACTCCTCATTGTCGAATAGGCCTGATAATGCCATATAGGGTAGCAGCAGTTCTGCTGCGACTTCTTCACTCTTGTGAAACCAGGCTTTCTCGTTTACGAAAAAACCTTCCATAAAACCCGCGCACCAGCTTTCGAGGCAGTCTTCAAAGGCTTCCTCCTGCTCGTGAGGCAGGTTGATAGGTGTGCCTTCGTGCAGGTGCTGGACTATTTCTTCGCGAATTTGAGTGGCGCATTGCAGTATGTATTTGCGCTGGTCTGAATTAAGGGTCTCTACTGCATCGGCAAACACCAGTTCTAGTAACTGGTCATCACTCAGCTTTTTGGGGCCGGTCACCGATGCGCAAACAGCGCCGTGCAGACCGAAGTAATCTAGGGTGTCATCAGCCCAGGCATCATCAAATAATATGCTTTCTAGCTGGTCAATATCCTGTTCGGAAAGTGGCATGGCGGTCTCTGGATCGTTTTATAGGATTAACAAAATAAAAGAGCCCGCATTGTAGCGGGCTCTGTACTGAGTATGCAAAGTCAACTGGCTTAAGCTACAGAGCTATCGCCTTCTTTATTTGCTTCCTCTTTGCTGGCCGCTGGTGCAGGGCTAGGCTCTGCCTTTGAGCTGGCTTTTTCCTCTGTTGCCGTAGCCGTCTGTTCTGCGGCTTCTTCCTTACGGGCCTTGCGTGGATCGTTGTGAGCCCGCGATGGGCCGGTTCTGCGGCGACGGTTCGGGCGACGTTTCTCGCTGGAGCCTTCCTCATCGGCTTTTTCCGCAGGTTTGTCTTTCGCGGTTTCTTTTGCCTCACCAGCGCTATTGCTTTCGGCCTTGCCTTCCTTCTTGGCGGCGGCCGCTGCTTGTTCGCCCTCATCTTTCTTCGCTTCGGCCTTTCTGGCTTTCGGCTTATCTGCTTTAGGCTCACTTTTGGTTTCTTTTTCGGCCTTGCTGTCGGCGGACGTCTCGGCAGTTTTTTCTGCTTTGTCGCCTGTTGTAGCATCCGTATTGGCTGGCACAGCCTTTTCGGCTGTCGTGTTTGCCGTGGCGTCTGCTTTCTTGGGCGCTGCATTGCGATTGCGGCGTCGGGAGTTACGACGCGGACGTGCATCTTGCTGCTCGTCCGACTGTGTGTCGTTGCTTTCCAGTTTGTCTGTTGCTGCATCTGTCTCGGTTGATGCCTTGTCAGCGGCTACGGCTTTACCTGTTTCGGTTTTGGCTTCAACTTGCGGTGCCGTGCTGGTGTTGGTCTCAACTTGCTCTCCAGCGGGTGCAGTACTGGTCGCTTCTTCCTTTTCGGTGCTCTGTTCAAACGGAGCTGGACGCGGCTTTTCTTCGTACTTGCGGGCGTTGCTGCCGCCGGCGCGGCTGCGGCGTGGGCGGCGGTTTTCGCTTCCGCTGCGCTCTGCCGTCTGTTCCTGACGCTTGTCACGATTCTCCTGTCCGCGATTATCGTCATTGCGGCGCGCATCTTCATTGCCGCGCTTGTCCTGAGTGCGACGGTTGCCGCCCTTGTTGCCGTCGTTGCGGTTACGGCCACCACGGCTGCGGTTATCGTCATTGCGTTCGTTTCGGTTGCGATTGCGATTGCCGCCCCGTTCATTGTTGCGCTCGCCGCTGCGATTGCCGCTGCGCTCGCGCTTGTTGTCGTCCTTTTTATCGCCACTGGTGCGTGCGTTACGGCGCTGCTGCGGGCGCTTGGGCTGATCGTTGGCGGCCTCGGAGGTTTTTTCTTCATTGCTGAACATGGCAGCCAGCTTGGAAGTGAGTTTCTTGATCAGTCCCTTTTCTTCCGCGCTTTCTGCGTTCTCGGGCTTGTCGGTGGATTGCGCCGTGGGTGCTGGAGAAGCATGGGTAATGCTTTTCACGGCAGCTTCTTCGCGGGGAGTCTGTTCACGGGCAGGTGTGAAGCTTGCTGTGCCAGTCTCGTTCTGTGCAGGCTGCAGTGTGTAGCTGGCCTGGTCTTCGCTGGCCTCGGCTTCGTCTTCGCGTAATCTGGCGACTTCATAGTGAGGTGTTTGCATGGTGTCGCTGGGCACGATAATAATGCCAACCGACTGTTTCTGCTCGATGTCCATGATCTGCTTGCGCTTTTCGTTGAGCAGGAAAGTGGCGACAGAAACCGGAACGATGGCCTGTACGCGACCGGTCTTTTCCTTGGAGGCCTCTTCGTAAATAAGGCGCATAATGGACAGCGCCAGCGATTCGATATCGCGAATGGTGCCTTGGCCACTACAGCGAGGGCACACTTCCGAGCGTGTTTCGCCGAGTGAAGGGCGCAAACGCTGGCGCGACATTTCGAGCAAACCGAAACGGGAAATTTTGCCTACCTGCACGCGGGCGCGATCCAGTTCGAGGGCTTTGCGCATGCGGTTTTCTACTTCGCGCTGGTTTTTGCTTGGGCCCATGTCGATATAGTCGATCACCACCAGGCCGCCCATGTCACGCAGGCGTAATTGGCGAGCAATTTCATCGGCTGCTTCGAGGTTGGTTTGCAATGCTGTTTCTTCGATGTCACCGCCCTTGGTGGCGCGTGCAGAGTTGATATCGATGGAGACCAATGCTTCGGTCGGGTCGATCACAATCGAGCCGCCTGACGGCAGTTTTACTTCGCGCTGGAAGGCTGTTTCGATCTGTGCTTCGATCTGGTAACGACTGAACAGGGGAATCTCATCCTGATACAGTTTAATCTTGCTTTCGTAAGCGGGCATTACGGCGCGCACAAAGTTGAGCACGTCTTCAAACACCAGGGGGGCATCCACCAACACTTCGCCGATATCCTGGCGCAGATAGTCACGAATCGCACGGATAATCACGTTGCTTTCCTGATAAATCAGGAAGGGGGCCTGACGGCTTTCGGCCGCGCCAGTAATGGATTCCCAAAATTGCAGCAGGTAATCCAGATCCCATTGCAGTTCTTCGGTACTGCGGCCAACACCGGCTGTGCGCACGATGACGCCCATGCTGTCGGGTGTTTGCAGGCCGGACATGGCTTCTTTTAACTGGCTGCGATCTTCGCCCTCAATGCGACGGGAAATGCCGCCGGCTCTTGGGTTATTGGGCATTAAAACCAGGTAGCGCCCCGCCAGGCTGATAAAGGTCGTGAGTGCGGCGCCTTTGTTGCCGCGCTCTTCTTTATCGACCTGTACGATCACTTCCTGGCCTTCCTTGAGTGCGTCTTTAATATTGACGCGGCCGCGACCGCCAGCGTTCTGGAAATACTCTTTGGAGATTTCCTTGAGGGGTAAAAAGCCATGACGCTCGGCGCCAAAGTCTACAAAAGCAGCTTCGAGACTAGGTTCAATGCGGGTGATTTTACCTTTGTAAATGTTGGCTTTTTTCTGTTCGCGGGAGCTGGCCTCAATGTCCAGATCGTAGAGTTTCTGGCCGTCGACCAGAGCGACACGCAACTCTTCACTTTGAGTCGCGTTGATGAGCATTCTTTTCATGCAGAGGTTCCGTTAGTAACGAATCCTGCACTGAAGCCAGAGATCAGGGTGCACTACGCTGCGCGCAAGCAGCACTCAATATACAGTTGGGGCGCTCTCCGGTTGTGCATAATTACAACTCAATGCAAGGTGTAGAGACTGGGTAAGTACCTACTAACCAGGGTCTCGTCCCGAGGCGGATTTCTGCCTACAGGGACGCGCTTTGGTCAGGTTGCTCTCCGGCAAGCGGATTGTGCGAACCTTGGCCTGTGCGCCAGAACTGTTTGTAAATAAGGCGTTGCAAGTGGCCATTGCCAGCCTCAGCGCCTTAATGAATCTCTTGTTTCAGTGCGATCTTCGCACGTTTATCTTCGGCTTCGGCGGACCGGGGTCGCCCGAAGCACCGTTTTTTGGCTTTGGCCTGCGTGCCTTGGCATCGGTTAAAGTCTGGCGCCTTTTGGGCGCTGAAAGCCTGCACCTGTCACAGGTGGGGGAATGTCCGATGCGGCATTGCAGCCAATGCCTGAGTCTGTTTTCAGTCGCGGTTGGGTGTGGATTTTTCGACAGCACGCCAATCCCGCTATACTATGCCGCCTGGTTCGGGGTATTTGGTATCATCCCGCCAGAGCAAGGTTTTGCGGCACCGCAGGAATATATCAGCAATTATCTGGGGCGGCAATCACTGAAATAGAATCTCTTCGTTGTATGGTGTGGGGTACATGGTCACAAATTCACAAGTTTCTGCTGTCAATAAACCGCCCGGGCCGGGCGTGCGTATGGTGACCGTTACAGACAAAAATGATGCTCAGCGTATAGATAACTTTCTGCTGGCAACCCTCAAGGGAGTGCCCAAGTCCCGTATTTACAGGGTGATACGCAAAGGTGAAGTGCGCATTAATAAGAAGCGTTGCAAGCCCGAAACCAAGTTGCAAACCGGCGATGTGGTGCGTATTCCTCCTATCACAGTGCAGTCGGCCAAGGCGCCTCCCAAAGTGAGTCAACAATTATCGGCAGTACTTGATGCGGCTGTTTTGTACGAGGATAAAGAGGTCTTGGTGATCAATAAGCCTGCCGGCCTGGCTGTGCATGGCGGCAGTGGTGTGAATCTGGGTTTGATCGAGGCCTTGCGTACGCGTTACGCCGAAACCCAATTTCTGGAATTAGTGCACCGGCTGGATAGGGATACATCGGGGGTGATTCTGGTGGCTAAAAGCCGGCCGGCCCTGAGGCACTTCCATCGTTTATTTCGAGATGATGAAGTGAATAAGATTTACCATCTTGCGGTACATGGTAAATGGCCGAGGCATAAAAAGTTTGTCGATGCGCCTCTCCGTAAGAACGAGCTTAAGTCGGGCGAACGCATTGTGCGGGTAAGTGCCGATGGCAAGGCCAGCCAAACCCATTTTCGGGTATTGCAAGCCAGTGCGCATTTTAGCTTGGTCGAGGCCAAGCCGATTACTGGGCGTACGCATCAGATTCGCGTGCACGCGGCGTTTAGTGGGTTTCCAATTGCCGGTGATGACAAATACATTGAAGATAAAGTGGCGAATTATCATGGGCTCGAAAAGTGTCGACTGATGTTGCATGCGCGTACTATCACTTTTACCTTGCCGAGTGGTAAGGCAATGACCTTTACCGCCGACTACGATGAGCGATTCACCGAGGCGCTGTCTTTAATGGGTTTGCAAATATGAGTATAGAAGTTGTGGTGCTGGACTGGGATGGAACGGTTGTTGATTCTGAGCACTATATCGTAAACAGTTTGCGCAGTGCTGCAGAATCCATAGGTTTGCCGGATCTCGGACATGATCGCTACAAGAGTATTATCGGTCTTGGCTTGCGCGAGGCTTTGCGACAGTTGTATCCGGATTTGCCCGACGCTGGTGTTGAGGCGCTGCGGGATGCCTACGCGAGCGCATTTATTGCTGGAGAGCATGATGCCATTCGATTGTTCGATGGTGTGCGCGAAACGCTCGATGCTTTGTTGAGTGATGGGGTCAGGCTGGCGGTGGCAACGGGTAAAAGCCGGCGCGGTTTGGAAAGGGCGCTGGACGCAAGCGGATTGCGTGCGTATTTTTCTGCCACGCGCTGTGCCGACGAGACCGCCTCAAAACCGGATCCGCGCATGTTGAATGAGTTGGTGAGGGAGCTGGCCTCCGCACCGAAGAATATGTTGATGGTGGGCGATACCGAGTATGATTTGGCCATGGCGGCGCGAGCGGGTATGCCGTCGTTAGGGGTGAGTTATGGTGTACATGGAGTGGATGCTTTGCGTACACATGCACCGCTTGGAATTATTGATCAGTTTGCCGAGTTGCGAAAATATGCGTTGAACGGCTACGAACAGCAAAGGAGAGAAAGTTTTGAATTGGCGCGCCGATGAAGAAATGCCGCAACCGCAGTCCAATGCGGGTAAAGACACCAAAGAGTGGAAGCTCATTGAAAAAATGGTGTCGCAGTTAGGTGTTGAACAACGACGCAGCCGGCGCTGGGGAATATTCTTTAAGCTGCTAACATTTGCCTACCTCTTTGTATTGTTAATTGTGATGGCAGAAGGGATTGGTCAGAGCGCCTTGCCCAAGGCCGACAAATATACGGCGCTGGTCGATGTGCGCGGAGTGATTGCCGACGAAGAGCGTGCCAGTGCCGATATGATTGTTACCGGCTTGCGTGCCGCCTTTAAAGCCAAGGGTACTCAGGGGGTGGTGTTGCGTATTAACAGTCCCGGTGGCAGTCCGGTGCAGGCGGGTTATGTGTATGACGAAATCAAACGTCTCCGAACCTTGCATCCCAACATCCCGCTTTATGCGGTGATTACCGATCTTGGCGCAAGTGGTGCCTACTACATGGCCGTCGCCGCTGACGAAATCTATGCCGATAAGGCGAGTCTGGTGGGTTCAATCGGAGTGGTTGCAGGCGGGTTTGGGTTTGTCGATACCATGGACAAGCTTGGGGTTGAACGCCGGCTTTACACTTCTGGGGAGCACAAGGCTTTTCTGGACCCCTTTAGCGAAGAAAATCCTGAAGAGGTGAAGTTCTGGACCTCTGTGCTCGATACTACACATCAGCAATTTATTGCCACGGTAAAAGAAGGGCGGGGTGATCGTCTCAAAGCCGATGAAAAAGTATTCTCCGGCTTGATTTGGAATGGCGAGCAAGCTCTGGAGATGGGTTTGGTAGATGGTTTGGGTAGTGCAGGCTTTGTGGCGCGAGAGGTAATTGGTGCTGAAGAGATTGCCGACTTTACGCCGCAACCCGATCCGTTTGAGCAATTTGCTAAATCCCTGGGTGTCGCCGCGGGCGAAGCCATGGCGCGCGTAATGGGTGGCAGCAGTATGCAGCTGCGTTAATTTTCAAAAGATGGGGGTGCCAGTACATCGACACCCTCCCTGGTGAGCAATTCGCAAAGTCGGATGAGGGGCAGGCCGATCAGGCTGTTTGGGTCGTCCCCTCGCATGGTCTCAAACAAAGCGATGCCAAGGCCCTCCATTTTAAAGCCGCCTGCGCAGTCAAAGGCCTTTTCTTTTTCGACATAATAGGCGATTTGCTGTGCGTTGAGATGTTTAAAGCGGGTTTCAAAGCGCTCGACGCAAACCTGTTCGCGGTCAGTTGTGGTATTGATCAGTGCCAATCCCGTGTAAAAGGTGACCGTTTTCCCTGAACTCGCAGCCAGTTGGGCGCGATTGTTGGCGGCATTGCCGGGTTTGTGCAGTTGTTTGCCGTCCAGCCAGGCAACCTGGTC
>JBFHVM010000170.1:0-7282 GCA_041589495.1 Oleiphilaceae bacterium
AGTATATACTCTAATAATGCTTTAGTTAATGTCGGCAGGTGGTTTTTAAGTTCGATTTAAATTTTTCCCGGGTTACCCTTTTGAGGCGCCTCAAGAATAGCGCCCGCATCAACCTGGCCCTGCACTACTGATTGGGAGGCAAGACAAATGGTCGCGGATGTCGTACAAATTACCGAAAGCAAAAAACAGATCCAGCAAATGAACCTCGTGTTCAAAGAGCAAACGGCGGCATTTCGTAAGAACCCGATGCCCAGTTACGACGAGCGCGTTGCCAACCTTAAAAAGCTGCGCCAATTACTGATGGATAATCAAAACACATTGATTGATACCATCTCACAGGACTTCTCCAGCCGCTCAGCCGACGAGACCAAACTGGCCGAAATCATGACGGTGGTGCATACCATTGATTACACGCTGAAAAACCTCAAAGGCTGGATGGCTCCCGACAAGAAAAAGATCTCGGCACTATTTCAGCCGGCCGCCGGTGAGGTGCAGTACCAGCCGCTGGGTGTTGTGGGGATCATTTCGCCCTGGAACTACACCATTTCCCTTTCATTGGGGCCGCTGGTTTCGGTATTGGCTGCCGGTAATCGCGCCATGATTAAGATGTCTGAGTTCACCCCGGTGACCTCGGCACTGGTAGAAGACCTGATCGCCAAAACATTCCCGCAGGATCTCGTTGCCGTAGTGACTGGTGATGCCGAGGTGGCGACGGAGTTCTCCAGTATTCCCTGGAATCATCTGCTGTTTACCGGTTCCACCTCGGTGGGCCGTCACGTAATGCGTGCAGCTTCCGCAAATCTCACTCCCGTGACACTGGAGCTGGGCGGTAAGTCGCCCACGATTATCAGTGACGATATTGATATGGATCAGGCAGCGCAGCCGATTGCTTTCGGCAAGGCATTTAATGCAGGGCAAACCTGTATCGCCCCCGACTATGTGCTGTGTCCGGAGCATCGTGTGGAGCATTTTGTAGAACGCTTCCGCCATCATTTTGCCAGCATGTACCCGACGCTTAAATATAACGATGACTACACGGCCATCATTAATGAGCGCCAGTTCCAACGCTTGCAAAACTATATTGAAGATGCCAAAGCCAAGGGCGCTACAGTGATTGTCTGCAATCATGCAGATGAGGACATGGCTGCCGGCACCCGCAAAATGCCGATTCATCTAATATTGGATGCCACGGAAGAAATGCAGGTAATGCAGGACGAAATTTTTGGGCCGATTCTGCCCATCATTGCCACCAAGTCACTGGATGATGCACTCAACTTCGTGAATGAGCGGCCTTCGCCTCTAGCGCTGTATTACTTTGGTAACGACAAGAAAGAACAGCAACATGTGCTGGATCAGGTGCGTGCCGGTGGCGTGTGCCTGAACGACACCCTGTCGCACTTTGCACAGGAAGATCTGCACTTTGGCGGTGTCGGCGAGTCCGGCATGGGCGCCTATCACGGCGAACAAGGCTTTTTGACCTTCTCCCATGCCAAACCCGTGTTCAGCAAGAACCTGTTCAACAGTACCAAATTTGCCTACCCCCCTTATGGTAGCGCGATCCACAAGATGATTTTCTCTATCTTTTTACGATAACAACAGGCTGAGAACGCAGGCGGCTGGCTTCACTAGTCGCCTCACACTATAAAAATAAACCTCTGATGCGAGTACACCATGTCCAGCCAACTTGATGCCGGCGCGCTGTCGCGTCGACAACTGCTCAAACGCGGCGCCTTTGGCTCCCTGATTCTGGGCACGGCCAGCTCCAGCGCCTTTCTTAGCGGCTGTGCCAGCAAGACCTTTAAATCCTCACTTAACCCTGCGCCTCAGTCGATATATCAATTTTTACGGCAGGACGACGTGCGACTGATCAGTGCCATTGCACCCGTCATTATTGATCAGCACTGGCCTCAGCCAGAAACCGAGGCCACTCAAGCGCGTGACCTGGTACTCGAGCGCACCGATCTCTTTATCACCCGGCTTGGTGACCATAATATGCGCGAAATCAGGCAACTGTTTGACCTGCTCAATCAGCGCATGACACGCGGCCTCACTACAGGCCTTTGGTCGCCTTGGCAGGAACAGGACCCGAGTGACATCGAGGACTTTCTCGAGGACTGGAAAAGCAGCCGTTTCAGCCTGTTCACCAGCGCTTATAACGCGCTGACCGATATCATTGGTTTTGCCTGGTACAGCGCACCACAGAATACGGCAAGACTAGGCTATGCCGGCCCACCCGCTTATCTTTATGAAGCCTTGCCTCACCTGCAGGAGGGCCGCACATGAACGACCTGATTGCAGAAGGGCTGGCCAAGGGCTGGGATCACCGCATTGCCTCTCGTTTATCCGATGATCAAATTCTCGAAGCCGACGTGGTGGTCATTGGCAGCGGTGCTGGTGGAGCGACCAGTGCTGAATTTCTCAGTCGCAAAGGGCTCAAAGTCATTCTGGTTGAGGAGGGCAAGTTCCGCTATCAGAAAGACTTCAAGATGGACGAACTGGAGGCCTTTTCGACCCTTTATCAGGAAGGCACCGCCCGCAAAACCAGCGATGCCGCCATCGCCATTTATCAGGGTCGTAGTGTAGGCGGATCCACCACAGTGAACTGGACGTCCACCTTTCGCACTCCAGAACACACGCTGAATCATTGGCAACGCGAACATGGGGTGAAAGGCTTTACACCCGACGAAATGGCGCCCTGGTTTGCCGAGCGCGAACAGGCCCTGTCGATGAGCCAGTGGCAGGGGAGTCCCAATGCCAATAACTCCGTGCTTAAACGAGGCTGCGATACCTTGGGCTGGTCGTCGGCCACCATGATTCGCAATGTGAAGGGCTGCTGGAATCTGGGCTATTGTGGTTTTGGCTGCCCGGTGAATGCCAAACAGTCGATGCTCGTTACCTCCATTCCCAAAGCGCTGGATGCCGGAGCCACCCTGCTCAGTTGCGCCCGCGCCGAGGCGTTTAGCTTTAAGGGCGATACCGTCAGTGAATTGCGCTGTACGGCGCTCGATGAAGACGCCCGCTTTGCCACGCAAAAAACCTTACGACTGCGCGCGCGACACTTTGTACTGGCTGCAGGTGCCATTGGCAGCCCTGCGGTATTGTTACGTTCTCAAGCGCCCGATCCGCATGGCACGCTGGGTAAACGCACCTTCTTACACCCGGTCAACTCCAGTACGGCCACCATGTCCGACGCGGTAGAAGGCTATACCGGAGCCCCCCAGAGCATTTATTCTGATCATTTTCTCTGGCAACACGGTGTTGCCGGCGAGGCGGGTTTCAAGCTGGAGGTCGCGCCGGTGTTTCCCGGTGGCTTAGCCGCACAGGAGACCCTGTTCGGCAAGGATCTCAATGCCCGCATGGATAAACTGGCCCACACCCAATCCATGATTGCCCTGCTGCGCGATGGTTTTCATGAAGACTCACAAGGCGGTGCGGTGCGCCTGCGTGCCGATGGCAGCCCGACTCTCGACTATGCGCTGAACGACTACTTGTGGAAGGGGCTGCGCGAAGCCTATTTACGCATGGCCGAAATCCAGTTTGCCGCCGGCGCGACCGAAGTGGTGCCGGTGCATCAGGATGCGACACCCCTGCGTTCCTGGCGCGAGGCCCAACAGGCCATTGCCAATCTGCCCATGAAACCATTACGTGCAGCGATCTTCTCTGCCCATGTGATGGGTGGTTGTAGCATGGGCGAAGATCCAAAGCGCTCGGTGGTCAACAGCGAGGGACGACACCACCAGGTGGAGAACCTCAGCGTGATCGACGGCTCGTGCTTCCCCACCAGCATTGGCGCCAATCCGCAGCTATCGATCTATGCTCTGGCCGCGAAAAACGCCAGCCAACTGGCGCAGGTGCTGTTAAACTAGGCGGCGAGAATTTGTGCAAATCGGGCATTTTCGCTACTATGCGCCCGATTTGCCGCAGCCTTGCGGCCCACTTTGACACAGGCACTGAGAGCACGATGAATACGGTTGTTTATCCGGGCACCTTCGACCCCATCACCAATGGTCATACCAATCTGGTGGAACGGGCAGCCAAACTGTTCGACAAAATCATTATTGCCGTAGCAGCCAGCCCCAAGAAAAAGCCCCTGTTCCCGCTGGAACAGCGTGTAGCCCTGAGCCAACAGGTGCTGAGCCACTTACCCAATGTAGAAGTGCTGGGTTTTTCCAATCTGCTTGCTGAGTTCGTCACCGAGCACAAAGCCAACGTCATTCTGCGCGGATTGCGTGCAGTATCAGACTTTGAGTACGAATTTCAGCTGGCCGATATGAACCGTCGACTGGTACCTGAGGCTGAGAGTATTTTTCTCACGCCAGATAATCACCTGTCGTATATCTCATCGACACTGATTCGTGAAATCGCCTCGTTGGGCGGTAATGTCACTGAGTTTGTTAGCCCCTGTGTTGACGAAGCGCTTAAACAACACTTTTCTTCCACTCGCTCCTGAACGAGCCACTCAGCAAGAGGTAATGCGACATGGCTTTGATGATCACCGATGACTGTATTAACTGTGACGTCTGCGAACCGGAGTGCCCCAATGAAGCCATTTCACCGGGCGAAGAGATCTATGTGATCGATCCCAATAAATGCACCGAGTGCGTCGGCCACTACGATGAGCCCCAGTGCCAGCAAGTATGCCCGGTAGACTGCATTCCGCTGGATCCTGAGCACAATGAGGACCAGGACACCCTTATGGCCAAATATATTCGTTTAACGCAAATCGCTTAAATTGTGGTGCCTTCCGACACTCTTTTAAAGCTTGTTGCAAGATTACTAAGATATCTTCCTAATTTATAAGTAAAAACTGGTCTACACTGAATAAAATGCACTAGCAAAGTGCAAAATGGATTCAGGCCGCATACCGAATGCGTAGCGCCCAAGTGCCGATCAGTCAGTCAGGAGTGAATCATGGCCAGCGACAAAGACAACGCCGAGCAGGAAGTGCTCACCGAAGAGCAGCGTATTGCCCTGCTCGAAAAGAAAGCCGGTACCAACCGCATCGTGCTGTTTATCATCGCCCTGCTGCTGATCATTGTTACCTCGGTTTCCATCACGGCTATAAGCATGCTTATCATCAAGGGCAATGAAGCCGCCAGTAATCAGGAAGTGGTAAAACTGAAGGAACAGGTGAGCACACTGCAAACCCAAGTTGCCGACTACGATGAGCGTTTGCTCTCGCTCAGTGCCGAGCTGCCCAACATCAAGGGCCAAATCAGCAATTCCAGCAATGTGGCAATGCAAACTATGCTGATTGAACAGGAACAGCACAACCAGAAGTTCCTGAATACACTACGCTCGGCGACCTTCGACCTGGCCCACATGGTGCCAGGCTCGCGCGCCTGGCTGGATCTCTATAGCACCGAAATTGACAATGCCATCAGCCAAAGTCAGGCTCGCGTGCAACGTTTACGCTCCCTGCAATCAGGCACACAGGTGGATCAGGGTGATCCGTTTTTTGGGGATGAATTTTAGTTTTTGAGTCAGACGTCTGGGGTCGGACGTCTGGCGCTTCTAGCTTCTAGCTTCTAGCTTCTAGCTTCTAGCTTCTAGCTTCTAGCCAATCATTTTGCCTCCGACGTCCGACAACAACTAAACCAGCCCCTCCATATTCGCCAGCAACACAATCACCAGCAACACCCCTACCATCGCCAAACTACGCACGATGCGGCAGAACTTGCAGGAGGTCATGCCTTGTTGCTCTGCTCTGGTTCGGGGCCCATGAGGATGGCGAGCCACTTGGTATCGTCACTGCTTTCGAAGGAGATCTTGAGCAGCATGGTCAGCGGCACCGAGAGCAGCATGCCGACCGGGCCAAACACCCAGCCCCAAAACACTAAGGACAAAAACACTACCAGCGTCGACAAGCCCAGTCCTTTACCCATATAGCGCGGTTCAATCACATTACCCATCACCATATTCACGAACACGTAGGCCAGAGCCGTAAACAGTGCCGACAAGGGGCCGAGCTGAATCAGTGCCAGCAACACCGCCGGAACCGCCGCAATAATGGAACCAATGTTAGGTACGAAGTTGAACAGAAAAGCCACCAGGGCCCACAACAGGGGATAGTCGACGCCCACCACCAGCAACCACAGATAAATCACGCCTCCGGTGGCCAGGCTGATAATGGTTTTGATCGTCATATAACGCTTCACGGTGTCCAGAAAACGCCGAATATGCTGCATGTGCTGACTCTGTTCACCAAAGGCGACTTGCAGCTTGGCTGGCAATGAAGCCCCTTCGAACAACATGAAAATCACCGTGAGGATAATCAGAAAAGAATTCGATAACACGGTGCCCAAATTGCCCAGCGCATTAGCCGCCACCTTGAAGACGGTGGAGGGGTCAAAATGCTGCATGAGTTTTTCGCGAGGAATATCCACCCCCCAACCAGCCAAGGTGGTGAACAGCCCGCTAGTCAGGGTGCGCAATCGTTCCTGATAGGAGGGCAGGTCTTTGGTGAATTCCGCCACCGAGGTAGTAATGATTGAAATAAACAGCAGCTGTATCAAGACGATAAAAATCACCACCAACACCAACGATAGCCAGGCGGGTAGGCCTTTTTGGGAAAGATAAAGAAAAGGCGGCGCACAAATAATGGCGAAAAAGCCCGAGAGCAAAAAGGTCACCATAATATTCTCGGCAGCACGCATACCAGCCACGACTATTACAAATGCGGCCAACACGAACAGCACCCGTGCGGCGCTCGAAAACCCAACTTGCGACTGCATTACCTCTCCTTAGCTTGACCTTAACCTAATTGAACAGCGGCACTATAACAACGCCAGCCCACTTGAAATACTGTTCATATATACAGTATATTATTTCTCCCAATGACGAAATAACAACCATGACGCTTTCTCTCAACGACTTGAAACAACGCCAGCTAGTCTGGCAGGGCCATCAGCAGGCACATGCAAAAAGGGCGACCGTCAGCAGCGGTTTTGCCGAGCTCGATGCGCATTTACAGGGTGGTTGGCCCAGCAGTGGCGTGGTAGAGATTCAGGCCTGTCAGGCGGGTATTGGTGAACTGCGACTGCTGTTTCCCTGTCTCGAAGCGCTGGCCAGCGAAGGCGCTGCGCAGGCACCGGGCTCACAGCAACAAAAGCCCCTGCAGGCCTGGGTGAATCCCCCGGCGCGCCTCAGCCCCTATCCGCTTCAGGCTGACCGACTGAGCCATAGTGTGCTACTGCATACCCGCAACGATAAAGAGCACTTATGGGTGAGTGAGCACCTACTTAAAAGCGGCTGTTGCCGCACTCTGGTGTGCTGGTCCCCC
>JBFHVM010000171.1:0-7278 GCA_041589495.1 Oleiphilaceae bacterium
CGAAAAGGTCTACCCCCATCTGCACTTTTGCCTGTTGGGTGATGGCCCGGAACTGGAATCCCTTAAAGCCGAAGCCGCAGGACTTTCTAATGTGCAGTTTATGGGACAACAGAGCAACATGGGCGACTGGTTCGCAGCGGCCGATCTGCTGATTCATCCGGCTTACAGCGAGGGGCTAGGTTCGGTATTACTCGAGGCGAGCCTTGCCGGCTTGCCCATTATCGCCGGTAAAGCGGGCGGCATTCCGGATATCATTGAGCATGAAGTGAACGGTCTGCTCATTACACCGGGTCAATCAGGGGAGTTAATGAATGCCCTGCAAACGCTGGCGGACAATGCCGCCTTGCGTGAGCGTTTATCGAGAGGCGCATTGGAAAAGGTAAAAGCCTTTGCCATCGAAAAGACGGCTCCCAAATACGAGGCGCTCTACCAACAGCACTTGGCCAACTGAACCCCAGGGCTCAGCCTTCTTGTTGCTCCATTTTTTTGAAGGGTGCGGCAAATTGCAGAATTAAAAAGTTGATCAGCGATAACACAATCGCAATCTCAAACTTGTTATAGGCAACCGCCACACCAATCGCCCCGGTATTCCAGATACTCGCGGCAGTCGCTGTACCGGCCACATGAAAGCCATCTTTGAGAATGGCACCTCCACCAATAAACCCAATGCCCGTAATAATGCCATAGACGATGCGCGCCTCGGCATCGGAGCCTTCAAACACCTGCATGCCCACCAGCGTAAACGCACACGAAGCAATACACACGATAGGAAAGGTCCGTAAGCCGGCGCTTTCGGTACCGCTGCGTTCACGATTCCAACCGATGGGCAGCGCCAATATAAAGGCGATACCGATGTGTATCAGGTTGGCCTGTACGATGGGCCATTGTATGTCGAGAAAGGAGAAGTCCATTTTGCCGTTTTATTGTGGTTTTGGTTAACAGCTGACGCAACCATCTTAAGCATATAAGCACGAAGTTGAAAGCCAGAGAGTGCGTACCCGAGTAATTCGAACAAGGTATGGATTTGCTCAAACTGCCTTTAATCTCTAGACTCCTAATAAGCGAAAGTCGCTTTGTTTGATAAGAATAAGAAGTGTGTAGATCTGCATTGTTTTACGTGTCAGCTCTGCTGTACATATCTGGTTTGCCAGTAAGGTGTTAACTGTAACGATGAATGGCTATTGATTGGTTTACCCCCAGCGGGATGAACACCCATCGATACGCATGCAGTCAAACAAGCCGTGGTGGTCAATTGATGAATGATTCAGAGAAACATTGGCTCGTCAGAGCCAGTACCATCAAGATTTTGTGGCTAGTTTTTATAGCCATTCTCATTGTCACTGTCGTGTCCGAGTTATTTATTCACAAGCATGAATACTTCGGCATCGATGGCAGTTTCGGATTTTCAGCCTGGTATGGGTTTATCACCTGTGTCGCGATGGTGGTGGCCGCTAAATTACTCGGCACCTTCTTAAAACGAAAAGATGATTACTATGATGATTGAGATACCACCGGGCTGGATTATCATTGCCGGCGCCGTCCTCATCCCCATCTTACGCGGCCATTTGCGACATTTGGCTCTACTTGGGCTCCCCTCTCTGGCACTGGCCCTCATTTGGACCATGCCTACAGAGACTCTCTGGCAAATTCCGTTTTTAAACTATCAACTCACGCTGCTCGAGTTTTCGGCGGTCGGCAAAGTCTTCGCAACCGTATTTGCCTTAATGACTTTGGTAGGTGGCATCTTTGCGATGCGCACGGCCTCCACCCTGGAGTTGAGTGCGGCATTTCTTTATGCAGGCAGTGCCATCGGCATTACGACATGTGGAGATCTAATCACGTTATTTATTTACTGGGAGCTGATGGCATTGGGGTCCACCGCCGTGGTGCTGGCTCCCGGCACCGCCAGTGCCTATCGGGCGAGTATTCGTTATCTCTTGATGCATGCATTCGGCGGCTGCATATTGCTGACGGGCATCGTGTGGCATCTGTATAGCACCGGCTCCAGCGAGTTTACGCAACTAGAGCTTCAGGGTCCCGCACAATGGCTGATCATGATCGGCTTTTTAGTGAACGTGGGAGCACCACCTTTTTCTGCGTGGATTGCCGATGCTTATCCCGAGGCAAGCCCCAGCGGCGCTGTATTCCTGTCGGCATTCACCACTAAAACAGCTGTATTCACGCTACTGGTCGCCTTCCCTGGCACTGGCATTTTAATCCCCATTGGTTGCTTCATGATTTTCTATGGCATCATTTATGCCCTGCTGGAGAACGATGCCCGTCGCATACTGGCGTACAGTATTGTGAATCAGGTGGGCTTTATGGTGACGGGGATCGGCATTGGCACCGAAATGGCGCTCAACGGCGCTGCCGCGCATGCCTTTGCGCACATCGTATATAAAGCCCTGTTGTTGATGTCCGCAGGCGCCGTGCTCTATCAAACAGGTAAGCGCCGCTGTACCGAATTGGGCGGTCTTTACCAAAGCATGCCCTTAACCACCATCTGTGGCACCATCGGCGCGCTGGCGATTTCTTCGTTTCCTTATACTTCGGGCTTTATCTCCAAATCGATGATTTCTTCATCTGCCGCCTACGAGCATCTAACCTGGGTGTGGTTCTTGTTGGCTGCGGCTTCGGCCGGTGTGTTTCTCCATGCGGGCATCAAGTATCCATGGTTTGTTTTCTTTCAGAAGGACTCCGGGCTACGGCCGGCCGACCCGCCCAAGAACATGCAACTGGCGATGGTGCTGTTCGCCTTTGTCTGTATTGCTCTGGGGGTCTTCCCGCAACCTCTATACGAGATGTTGCCTTATCCGGTTGAATACGAGCCCTACACCGCCGACCATCTGGTCACGCAGTTTCAATTGCTCTTATTTGCGGGATTGGCCTTTTTTGTCTTGCTGCCCATGATGAAGCGCACCGAAACCATCAGCCTCGATCTCGACTGGTTTTACCGTAAACTTTTACCGCGCTGGTACAGGGCGATCGAAGGCCTTGCAGGGACCGTCTATGACGCCTGCCAGCGTTTCGTCACAACGAAACTCACCACCCTCTTGCAACGGACCTATGACCGGGAAGAACACAGGCCTAAAGGCTACTTCGCCCGCTTGTGGCCAACAGAAACCATGGTGCTTTGGGTAGTAATTTTACTCGCGAGTTATTTGATGATTTCTTACGTTCAGGCCGGAGGGCGGTGAGCCAGAGGCATTGACGATATGCATGCAGTTATTCAGGCAAACAACCGCAGCTCCTCATCCACTTTCATTCAAATAAACAAATGAAAGAGAATTCTGTGACGGAAGTGCCTATTTTTTAGATTGCGAACAATAGAAAATAAGCAACAACGCTGTTTTGTTGACGAAGCATTTGCTTCCTCTCATACAGGTGCAAAGGACGCAAAGGAAGTGCAGCCTTAAAATAATAAAACAAGAGTCTAGCAATGGAATTCGAACCGCTTCAAATCATTCAGCTTTTGCTGATTGGTGTGAGTCAGGGGTGTTTTTACGGCCTCATCGCCCTTGGATTCGTGTTGATTTATAAGGCCACCGAGATGATCAACTTCGCTCAGGGCGATATGATGATGCTCGGTATGTTTCTGGGCATCACCGTCACGGTTGGCATGGGATTGCCTTTTTGGTCTGCCATTCCTATTTGTATGTTGGCCATGGGTATTTTCGGATACCTCATGGATGTACTGATCTTCCGTCGTGTCATCGGTCAACCGGCATTCGTTATCGTGGTGCTGACCATCTCTCTGGGCTTTATCATGCGAGCTGCTGCCGGCATGATCTGGGGAGCACAACCCCTCGCCCTGCCCTCGCCACTGGTCGGCAATCTTGAGGTAGGCGGTCTTGTTATTACTCTCGAGCGTGTCGCCGTCATCGTCGGCACGATCATTGTCACCGGCCTGCTCTATATGTTCTTCCGCTTTACCCGCGTGGGCGTCGCTATGCAGGCCTCGTCGCAGAATCAGCTCGCGGCCTATTACATGGGTATTCCGGTCAAGCGTATTTTCTCACTGATCTGGTTTATCTCTGCAGCTGTGGCAGCGCTTGCCGGGCTTCTGGTTGCACCGATTGTCACCACTGTGACCACCGATATTGGCCTCGCGGTCACCATCAAAGCCTTCGCCGGTGCGGTCATCGGTGGCTTCGGCTCCTTGCCCGGCGCGATTCTGGGCTGTTTGATTATTGGCATCGTCGAACCCTTCGCCGGTGCCTATCTGCCGGAATTCAAGGAGATTGTTGCCTTTTTAATCCTGTTTGCCGTATTGGTGTTGCGTCCGCAAGGCCTCTTTGCCCAGATCCAGCGTAAGAAGGTATAGCGCGATGCGTGTTGTCTTTAAAACTCACTATAACCAGGACATCAAACTGGCCAAGCATAGCGGCTACGTATTCTGGTATACCGGGTTGATTATCGCCATGATAGCAGCGCCTTTCGCCCTGAACTCCGGTGCGACTGATGCAGGCTGGCTCGTCGATGAGTTATCACTGATTATGATCTATGCGGTCGCCGGACTCGGCCTCATGGTGTTAACGGGTTATACCGGCATGGTTAGTCTTGGTCATGCGGCCTTTTTGGCCATAGGCGCCTATACCAATGGCTTCCTGATGGAACAGGGCGTGTCTTTCCTTGTCTCGTTTTTTGTCGCCGGTGCACTGTCCGGCATTATCGGCTTGTTGCTGGCCATACCCACCATGCGCATGACTGGCATCTACCTGTCGATTGCGACCATTGCCTTTGCGGTCATTGTGGAGTCCATCATCATTCACTGGTCCTCGGTGACCGGCGGTAACCGAGGGATGCCTATCAACGCTCCCGATCTATTCGGTTACGAACTCTGGGACCCCGTTGAGTTCTACTTTTTGTGCCTGGTGGTGTTGATCTTGATTGTGCTCCTGGTCGCCAACCTCATGCGATCTTCGACGGGGCGAGCCTTGGTTGCCCTGCGCGACTCGGAAGTCTCCGCGCAATCCATGGGCATTAATATTCCTTACTACAAGGCCGTTGCCTTTGGTCTTAGCGCTATGATCACAGGCTTTGCCGGTGCTTTGTACGCCCACAAAATCACCTTTCTCTCGGTCGAGAGTTTTAATTTTATCGAGTCTGTGCGTTTGTTGTTAATGGTGGTCGTTGGCGGTTTAGGCTCCATCCATGGCGCCATCTTTGGCGCCATTTTTATTGGCTTGCTGCCGGTATTTTTGTCCTTGGTACGGGATTATCTGCCTGCTGGCATTGCCAATGCACCAGGCCTGGAGCCGGGCTTGTTCGGCATCATTCTCATGTTGTTCATTCTGTTCGAGCCCATGGGCATTTATGGCCGCTGGCTGAAGATCAAGCTCTACTTTTCGATCTTCCCCTTGTATCGCAAAGCGACCTTTAAACGTCAGAAGACCTATTTAAAAACCGAGCGCTTACACTAAGGGAGGCGAGACATGGCATTTTTTGCAGTCGACAATCTCGCCATTCATTTTGGCGGCATCAAGGCTGTCGACGGCGTGAGCTTTCAGGTGAATGAAGGTGAAGTGTTTACCATCATTGGCCCGAATGGCGCGGGTAAATCGACCATCTTCAACATGATCAGCCGCATCTACGACCCCAGCGAAGGGGCCATCGTGTTTGAAGGGCGCGAACTGACGGAGGTGCCGGCCCATAAAGTGGCTGGCATGGGCATCGCCCGTACTTTTCAGAACATCGAACTCTTTGAACGCGCGACCGTGCTGCAAAACTTGCTGGTCGGGCGACACGCTCATCGCAAGACCTCGCTGCTGGCAGAGCTGTTGTTCTTGCCTTCTGTGCGCCAACAGGAACTGCGTCACCGCGAAGCCGCCGAAAAGGTGATCGACTTTCTGGATCTCCAGCCCTACCGCAACCAGATGATCACCAACCTGCCTTACGGCGTGCGCAAGAATGTTGAGCTGGCCCGCGCCCTCTGCATCGAACCTAAAATTCTCTTGCTGGACGAGCCTGCGTCGGGCCTCACGGTGGAAGAAACCCGGGATATGGGCTTCTGGATTGACGATATTCGGCGCGACTTTGGCATCACCGTCATCATGGTGGAACACAATATGGGCTTGGTGAATCAGGTATCGGATCGGGTGCTGGCCATCAATAATGGACGCTTTCTTGCTGAGGGTACCGCCGCCGAAGTGCAGGCTCATCCCGATGTTCAAAAAGCGTATTTGGGGGCCTAGCCTTGTCTGATCAAAGGGGAGAGCAGATGCAGGCGATGGATAAAATGAACAATTCTGTTCTCAGTGTGCGCAATATCGAAACCTATTACGGCCCTATTATGGCGATTCGTGGCGTATCGCTGGAAGTACCCGAAGGCGAAATTGTCACAGTGCTCGGTGCCAATGGCGCCGGCAAAACCACCATACTCAAAACCATCTCGGGCGCCATGGATCCGCAAAAGGGTACGGTGGAATTCAGGGGCGAGTCTGTGCAGAACAAAGACCCCGACGTGATTGCCCGCATGGGTGTAGCACACGTGCCCGAGGGGCGCGAAGTTTTTCCCATGTTGAGCATCAAGGAAAACCTCGATATGGGCGCCTTTGCCCGCAAAGACCGGGATGCCGTCGAGAGAGACCGGGAGCTGGTGTATCAATACTTTCCCATCCTCAAAGAGCGTGAGGATCAGCAGGCGGCTTATCTCTCAGGTGGTCAGCAACAAATGCTGGCGATTGGGCGGGGGTTGATGTCGCGGCCGAGTCTGATGCTACTGGACGAACCCAGCCTTGGGCTGTCGCCATTACTGGTTAAAGAGATATTCGACATCATCAAACGGCTCAATACCGAGCAGGGCGTCACCATGCTGCTGGTAGAACAAAACGCCAACATGGCTCTGCAAACAGCAAGCTACGGTTATGTGCTCGAAGTGGGCCGCATTGTGATGGCCGACACTTGCGCCAATCTGCTCAAGTCCGATGACATTAAAGAGTTTTATCTGGGGCAGCAGGAAGACAGTGTGCGCGGTGGTCGGCGCTGGAAAAAACGCAAGACCTGGCGCTAGGACAAGCTTTAGGAATTTTTGGCTTATGGTTATGGCAGCAAGCAAAGAGATGTTTGAAGGTGACCCCCAGCATATGTCCTTCCCGCTGACGGAGGTGGATGGCTGCAGCACCATGCCGACCTTGTTCCGCAAAAAAGCGCAGCAACGCGGCGACAAGGTGGCCATGCGCGAGAAAGAGCTGGGTATCTGGAAGAGCTATTCGTGGAGCGATTATCTACAGCGTGCACGTGCCGTGGCGATGGGCCTGGCGAGCCTGGGTTTTGAGC
>JBFHVM010000172.1:0-7268 GCA_041589495.1 Oleiphilaceae bacterium
GGGGGCTATTTGTCATAAACGCAGATGGCACTGCAAGCTTCGATACTAACGGTGATTTCAGTGAACTCAATGTTGGAGATACGGCTTTCACCGAAGTGACATACACCATAGTGGGTTATGGAGGCGAAACCTCTACAGCGACGGTAAAGGTTCAGGTAGCCGGTACAAACAGCGCGCCTGTTGCCAATGATGATTTTGCTGCCGTGGATGCAGGTTTCTCCGGTGTGTTTGCCAACCTCGTATTTGAATACGGTACAGGTCTCATAGATGATCGTCTGACGGCAAATGATGTTGATCCTGAAGGTGATGCCATTAGTATTATTGCGGTGAATGGTCAGGCGCTCACTAACGGAACAATTACCGTAACAGGTAGTAATGGTGGTACTTTCACAATCGAAGCCAGCGGCCAGGCGTCGTTTGATTCGGGTAACGACTTTGATTTTGTATTACCTGGCGAAGTTGCGGTAACAACGGTTGAGTACACCATCGAAGATGCATATGGCGGTCAATCTACTGCAACGGTGGAGATGACCGTAAGGGGAGAAAATGAAGCGCCGATAGCCGTGAACGACGTCGCTACGGTAGATGAAGACAATAGCATCATTATCGACGTGTTGGGGAATGACAGCGATCCAAACGGGAATGCCATTTCGGTAACGAGTGCGACTGCAGATAACGGTAATGTGTTAGTTAATGCGGATGGTACGCTAACGTTCTACCCAAGCAGCAACTTTAATGGCACTGCTACCATTAACTATGAAATTACAGATGGTGTTGCCACCGCGAGCGCGACGGTTGAGGTGACAGTTAACCCGGTTAATGATGAGCCCATTGCAGTCAATGACTTTGTGCACGTGGAAGCGACGGGCGAATCTACATTGCATGTTCTCAGTAATGACACTGATCTGGATGGAGATCAATTAACGATTACTGAGGCATCTGCGATTAATGGCACGGTTGCCATCAATGGGGATGGCACTCTCTCGTATACACCCAACGACGGTATTTCGGGCTTGGATACGGTTTCCTATACCATCTCCGATGGTAACGGTGGCACCGCTACAGCAACGGTCACAGTTAATCGTAAGCCCTTAGTTGCAGACGACCTTGCCTTCCTCGAAGAGAATACCTCTGTTGTCATTGACGTATTAACCAACGATACGGATGCAGATGGTGATGCAATTACCGTCTCTAGCGCAGTGGCAGACACCGGCAGCGTTGTTGTTAATGCTGATGGCACCCTGACTTATACACCTGTTGCTGATTACGTGGGTAGCGCAGTCATTACTTATGAAGTGAGTGATGGTCGAGGCGGGGTCACTGCCGGCGCGGTGTATGTTTCTGTTAACGAAGATGGCAGTATGAATACCGCCCCCGTCGCCGTTGATGACCAGTATAGTGCGGATGCGGGCAGCAATGGCCGTATTGCGAACCTGATATTTGAGTACGGAAGTGGCTTGCAAGACAGTCGTCTGCTGGTGAACGACACGGACATCGATGGCGACAGCCTTATGGTTGTCGCTGTAAATGGCCAAAGTATTGTGGGCGGAGAAATCGTTGTTACGGGATCAAATGGCGGTGTTTTCTCTGTTATGGCCGACGGTACGGTGAATCTTGATGCCAGTAGCGGTTTTGAATACCTGGCGATAGGTGAAACAACAGATACCACGTTCACGTACACCATCAGCGATGGTAATGGCGGTCAGGACAGTGCTGTCGTCTCCGTAACGATCATGGGACAAAATGATGCAGTCGATGCAATCAATGATCTTGTTGATGTGGATGATATCAGCGGATTGACGGCAATTAACGTACTCGATAATGATCAGACCTACGTGGTGGGAGATACTCCAGCTGTTGAGTCGGTCAACGGATCAAGCAGTAATATTGGTGTGGCTCTCAGTGGAACCAACGGAGGTGTGTTTACCATTAATGCAGATGGAACTGCCAGTTTTGATACCAACGGTGAATTCGAAGCCCTTAAAGTAGGTGAGAGCGTCACAACGAGTGTGACTTATTCCATTATTGGGCATGCCGGTGAGACGTCCACTGCGACTGTCAGTGTTCAGGTAAATGGCACAAATAGTGCTCCCGTTGCCAATGATGACTTCGTTACAGTCGATGCGGGCTCTAATGGCTTCGTTGCCAACCTTACCTACATATTTGGTCAGGGTTTGGTCGACGAGCGCTTAACCGCTAATGACTTTGATGCCGAAAGCGATACACTCACGATCGTTCAGGCTAATTCACAATCCCTTGTTGATGGCAGTATCACCCTGGCTGGTAGTAATGGTGGCGTGTTTACTATCCAGTCGGACGGAACAGCAAGTCTGGATACCGCTAGTGACTTTGATGCGCTGGCACCGGGGCAGACAGCAGTGACAACGGTAACCTATACGATTAGCGATGGTAACGGAGGTCAGGCGAGCGCGACTCTCGAAGTCACCGTAAATGGCCTCAACGATGCGCCACAAGCCGCTGCTGACAGTGCAACGGTTAGCGAATACGAATCTGTGACTATCGATTTGTTGTCTAATGACGGCGATATAGATGGTCAGTCGATTAGTGTCGATAGCTTAAATCTAAGCGGAGTGCAGGGTACGGTGGTAAACAATGGAGACGGCACTGTCACCTATAACACCAATGGCCAATTCGATGCACTTAACGACGGTGAAACCGTAGACGAATGGTTTGAATACACCATCTCTGATGGCGCTGGGGGCTATGATACGGCCACGGTACAGGTCACAGTTCAGGGCTCAACTGCGGGTGCGCCCGCCTCCACGAGTAGCACCAGCAGTACCGCTGATACGGGTGGTGAAGCGCCGGTCGATAATGATTACGGTGCCTAATCCGGTTATATAAGGTTGCCCGGCAAACAATCCCGTTGCCGGGCGATTATTAAATGACCATGGCAAAGCAATGACAGAGTATCAGGTGAATGCAGTCCGATAGTACATGTCAGCAAAACATAGTGGATTTGTCACTTAACCGAGCAAAGCGCTCCATGCGGAGCGTATTTCTGTTCAGCTTTGTGGTTAATCTACTGCTGTTAACCTCTCCCATGTTTATGCTTCAGGTCTACGACCGGGTGCTTTTGTCGCGCAGTGAGTCGACGCTCGTTGGACTCATTGTGGTCGCCGTATTTCTTCTTGGTCTCTTGTTATGTTTCGAGATCATTCGAAACTTTCTATTGAGTCGAATTAGCGTGCAACTCGATCAGGATTTATCTGCGAGTGTACTCAGTGAAATGGTTAGGCGTGGGAGTAGCATGCAGCCCATGCATGACCTGAATACCGTGCGTAATTTTATTGCGAACCCCTACTTGCTAGCGCTGTTCGATATACCTTGGTTACCCGCGTATTTACTAGTAGTTTACGGTCTGCATCCGGCACTGGGGCATGTTGGACTACTTGGTGCGGTGTTACTGTTTGGTCTGGCATTACTTAACGACCGAGCGACCCGTGCGCTGTCAGAGGCATCGGGTCAGGCTTTTGGCGCTGCCAATGAATTCGTCGAACACAGTTTGCGCAATAAGGACGCGGCACTGGGAATGGGAATGCTGCCGGCATTGATTGGTCAATGGCGCATGGCCCAAACAGCCGGGATTGGTTTTCAGGCGGTCAGTACTGAGCGCACTGCGTGGATTGGTGCCTTTGCTAAAGTGGTGCGCCAGATTATTCAGATTGCGGTATTGGCAACGGGTGCATTTTTGGCAATTCAGGATATCACTACCGCCGGTGTAATGATCGCGGCATCGATTATTATTGGACGAGCACTGACTCCTATCGAGCAATCCATTCAAGGCTGGCGCGCTTTCAGCAAGGCACGGCAATCAGGTAAAGAGCTGCGAGCCTTTATGGAGCATTACGAGTCGCTTGGACAAGTGATTCCCTTGCCGGTTCCCAAGGGGGAGCTGCGGCTCGATAATCTTTTGGTGTTGTCGGAGGACGAAAGTGGAGCGACGGGGCGTCCCATACTGAAAAACGTGCACCTACGAGTTGCTGCCGGTGAAATGATTGGCCTAACAGGACCCAGTGGGGTCGGTAAAACG
This sequence comes from Oleiphilaceae bacterium, assembly GCA_041589495.1. Taxonomy (GTDB): domain Bacteria; phylum Pseudomonadota; class Gammaproteobacteria; order Pseudomonadales; family Oleiphilaceae; genus PZPK01. The sequence continues at coordinate 4,055 of JBFHVM010000172.1, forward strand.
ACGCTGGCACGGTCGATCCTCGGTATCGAAAGGCTACATGCCGGCGCTGTTCGCCTGGATGGCGCGGAGCTTACGCCAGAAAATCAATCGCAGCTCTCTGCTTATTTTGGTTACCTGCCTCAGGATGTGGAACTTTTTGATGGAACCGTCGCTGAAAATATTGCACGCTTTCGACAGGATGCAGGCGAAGAAGTAGTCAAGGCCGCTCAAATGGCTGGAGCGCATGAGCTTATTTTGTCCCTTCCCGAGGGATACGAAACCCGAGTTGGCCCGGGTGGCGTTCCCATTTCCGGTGGGCAAAAACAGCGTATTGGTTTGGCGCGCGCGTTTTTTGGCGAACCACGTTTAATTGTGCTCGATGAGCCAAGTTCGAGCCTTGATCAGCTTGGCAAAACGGCCGTAACCCATGCACTACAAACCATCAAGTCGGCGGGAATAACCTGCATTGTGATTGCCCATCAGCCCAGCATGTTCGCATCGATGGACAAGATTCTACTACTTGCCGAGGGGCAGGTGCAGGAGTTTGGAACGCGGGAAGAAGTCATGCAAACGCTTAGTCCAAAGCGCAGTGTTGTACAGCCAAACAAGGCGGAATCGACAAGGGGTAAAAACAAGGCGCCTTTGGCGAAAGTCGTCGCAGCGCGTCCCAAAGTCACTGCAAGACCTGTGGAGGGTAACTAATGCAGGCCTTTAACGCTCCGCAGGCGCCGTCTTCCATGGGCTCCCTCATTCTGGGCGGGCTAATTCTGTTGGTGTTCGGTGTGGTAGGTTTTTTAAGCTGGTCTCTTTGGACGCCACTGGATAGCGCGGTCGTCGCTCAGGCAACAGTAAAAGTCAGCTCCGAAAAAAAACAGTTGCAACACCTTGAGGGCGGAATCGTTAAAAATATTTTGGTCAAGGAAGGCGATCAGGTCGAGGCGGGTCAGGTTCTCATCCAGTTAGACGAAACCTTTGCGGGGGCAAATCACGAAAGCTTGAATGCGCAATTAACCGAGCTGAAAATTCGAGAGCAGCTATTCCGTGCGCAGCGAGACCTGGCAGAAAAGCTAGAATTTTCATCGACCGATCAACCTGGTTCCGTCTGGTTGCGCGAGCAGCAATATGCAGCGAAGACCTTGTTTAATCTGAGCAAAAAAGCGCTCGAGACCCAGCAGGCTTCACTTGCGGCAAGGAGAGACCAATTGCTGGCAAGAATTGATGGTGCTAAGCGCGAATTGAACGCGAAACGAGACGAGCTCAGTTTTATGGCGGAGGAACTGCAGGCTTGGGACAATCTGGTGCAGCGGCAATTCGCTAATAAATTGCGCTACCTTGAACTTAAACGCGAAATGGCAGAAAAGCATGGGGAAGAAGTCGCTCTGGTGGCACAAATACGCGCGTTGCAGGAAGAGGTGAAAGAACTTGAGTTGGACATATCGACCGCCCAACAAAGCTATCAGGAAAGCGCGGCCAACGCCTTACAGGAAGTGCAAGGACGTATCGCCGACCTGAGTGAACGTCTCGGCTCTACTGCAAATATTTTGCAACGCGCTGCCATTCGCGCCCCGGTATCAGGCAAAGTAGTGGGACTAAATGTATTTACCGTCGGTGCTGTTATTCAGCCTGGCGATACCATTCTGGAAATTGTTCCTCGTGATGATGACTTAGTGGTGGGCGCTAAAATTCTGCCTATCGATATCGATAAAGTACGACAGGACTTACCGGCAAGAATTCGCATGGCCTCGTACAAGCATCATGAGTTTCCGGAATTTCATGGCCGGGTAGAGAGTGTGTCTGCCGATGTTTTCCAGGACCCTCAAACGCTCGATTCGTACTACACTGCTCGAATCGCGATTCCAAAGGATTCCCTAAGCGACGAAGCGCTGGAAAAAATAAGCCCTGGCATGCCAGCAGATGTCATGATCGTTACTGGTGAATCCACGCCTGCACAGTACTTGATGGACCCCTTACTTAGTGCTTTTCGTACTGCTTGGCGTGACTCTTAAGCGCGCTTTCCAGTATTTGAGCTCTAGTTCGCAGTGCCGCAAGTTTTCGGTCGCTTAGCCCGGACAGTGCGGGTAAAACGTGAATTCTACAATATATACGTTTAACGCTGAGAATGCGTTTTAAGCTATCCATGACCGTATCATCGCCAACGAAGGCAACGTCGGGTAGATGATGGCCCTCGCTATCACAGTATTCAATTCTTAGTGCCTGTATGTTTTTTCTCGCCTGAATGGCGGTTTCAAAAATCATGGAGTGAAAGGTGAGGGGACACGTAGTATTGCTTGTTGTGCCCTCGGGAAAAACCAGAACGCGCGCTCCCTGTCGCATCGCATGCTCAATATCAGGCAAACTTCGGTACACCGAAAATTTGTTTTTTCGGTCGATATAAATGGTATCGAGCACTTGAGTTAAACCTCCAACTATTGGCCAATTTGCCACTTCCTGTTTGGCGATAAAACTAAAATTTGCAAGCCGAAGCAGGACAAGAGGGTCGACCCAGGATTGGTGATTGGCGACGAACAGGCCATCCGGCGCGAGCGCTTGTAAATTAACGATTTCGGTGTGTATGTTGATAGAGTTTAAAAGATTGCCGACCCAACGTTTGAAGACCTGCTGATTGGCGATATTCGGTTGCGTATTACCAGAGCGGTTTCTGAGTAATGTAACTGCGGCACAGCCTAATGCAATATTGCCCGAAAGACGTGTATAGCTCGGAACCTGTCGAGGTGTTGGAAATGCGGAAAGCGTCTTTGAAAACATGGAGTTGCCCTTCATCACCTTGCAAATTGTGCAATGCTAACTGCGCTCCATGGCATTAATATGACATTGTAAAGGGCTTAATTATGTAACCATTTTTCCAGACACTGTCGCAGGCGGCCGGGTTCAATGGGTTTACTTATATAATCGTTCATGCCTGCATCCAGGCAGCGTTCTCGATCACCGAGCATGGCATTGGCTGTCATGGCAATAATGGTGGCTTTAGTATGCCTTTCTCCCGCATGACCCTGCCGGATTTGACGGGAGGTTTCGTAACCATCCATTTCGGGCATTTGGCAATCCATAAGAATCACATCGTATGGCTGATCATCTGCATAAGCTTTCAGTCGCTCCAGGGCAAGTACGCCATTGTCTGCGATGTCACAGTCCAGGCCTTGCTGTTGGAGCATAGTCCGCGCAACCATCTGATTCACGCGATTGTCTTCAACTAAAAGGATTCTGGCCTCGCTTA
>JBFHVM010000173.1:0-7247 GCA_041589495.1 Oleiphilaceae bacterium
AAAAAAAGCGGTGATTTGATGCCGAACAGTTCAAATCACCGCGTTCTCAAGAAGGGCTTTTAGGGAGGCCCTGATCGGAAACTGGGGTTGGTCAGAAAGGCCTGAATTTCCTGCCCAACAAGTTAAATCTCGATGTTGCTCAGTATAGGGAGTAGGGGGGCTTAGTTTGATCGTCCAAAGGGCTTAGTCCTGGCTAAACCCTTGTGAAACTGTGATATGGTTCTCAAAAAGTTTAGATTAAACCGAGTTGGCGGGCTTTTGAGAGGGCTTCGGTTCGGCTTTTCGCATTGATTTTCCCGTACAGGTTTCTGATATGGGCTTTAACGGTAGCTGGGGCCAGAGAAAGCTTTTGGGCAATTTCTTTATTGGCCAGCCCTTGATCGATCAGATTGAGGACTTCGGTTTCGCGCTGACTCAAGGGTTCTAACAATTGGGTGTTGCTTTCTATGGCTGCAGCACCTGGCAATTCTACTTGTTTTGGCGCTTTCTCAATATGCATGCCGAGGGCAGAGCTCAACTTTTGCAAGTAGGCGTCTGGAATGTTGGGGTCAGAGCCGAGGCTCAATACGCTTGAAACGTGCTGGCTTTCATTGGTGAAAAGGCTGATAAACCCATCCTGAGAGGCTAATTGAAGGCCCTCGACGATTGCCGTGCGCGCGGCATTTTCATGCTGCATTTTGTAGTGAGCAATCGCTTGTAAAGTTAGGGCCTGGATCAAGTGGTAAATATGTTTCTTTTCGCGCGTCTGGTCGCTCAGTCGTTCAGTCATTTCGACAACCAGAGGGAATTTTCCCTGTTCTATGTAAAGGCGGGCACGCGTCAGGTTGATATCTTCATAATTGAGCGGAATAGCGGTAATGGTGGCGCTATCTAACTCGTCGAGTACCTGGGCTGCTTTATCGATTTTGTTCATGCCCAACAAGCATCGTGCTTTTAGCGCACTGATGCTGGGTGGTTCGAAAACGATGACTTCTTTTTTGTGCAGAAAAACACGCTGCGCATCATCCAGACATTCGATGGCATCGACGTACATTTTCTTTGCAAAGTAGTAGGCTGCTCGGGTGTACTGAATGAGTATGTGCAAGCCCGGCTCTGTACCGAGTTCCAGGTGCTTAAGCAGGGGGTTAATGTAAGACTCGGCGATGGTGAACTCTGCCATTTCGATATAAATCATGGCGAGTACTGTATTTTGCCAGCAAGAAATTACTCGTGGCTGTGAAGGGTCGGTATAGCTTACATTCCAGCGCTGATTCTGAATGCCCGTTTCGAGTGCCAGCTCCAGTTTGCCTTGATAAAAATAAATCCAGCCCAACAGACCACTGCTCGACAATATGGTCGTAAACTTTTTTTCACGCTTACCGTGTTCGATTGCAGAAATCAGTGCTGATTCAGCAGAAACCAGATCGCCCACAGTGAAACTGTCCAGGCCGATTCCGTAGTAGGTGACCGATTTAAGGGGCATGTTGGTGTGATCGAGCTCCTCAAGTACCTGCCGAGTCAACTCACTGGCACTGCGCAGGTCGGACTGTGTCCGGGCCAAATAGGAGCGAATAAGCGAAATTTCGCTATGCAAATCGATGAGTTCATTGGGCGAGGTTTCGACGTTCTCAAGGCGTTGCTTGTCGATAAGGCTCTCAAGCTCATCCAGGAGTGGCGGGATAATATCCAGCTTGTTACCAAAGAAAAGTGCCCAGATTTTGAGCATGATGAGGCGAGGTGAAACTTCTACCAGTTGTTCCGGGAGCAGTGCCAGCCACCTAAGCATGGGTAAGTGGTGGCCTTCATGGATAAGGTTATTGCCGTTTTTCTCTAGCAGCGAGGCTAGCAGGTTCCAGTCCTGCAGCTGCACCACCTGTTCGATGGCCTCGTGAGGCTGCTCGTTGTCGATTAGCCAGGTGACGGCTCGCACCTGCATTTCGAGTAACTTCTCTGGTTGGGCGAGACGCAAACGCTTGAGCAGTGCATCGCGGAACATTTCGTGATACCGAAACCAGCGGTTTTCTTTGTCGAGGGGGATGACAAAAAGGTTAGCGTCAAGCAGGCGTTCAAGAATGTCCTGGCTATCGTCTTGCTGACGAATTTCATCGCACAGTGGCGCGCTTAACCGCAGTAAGCATGCCGTGTTCAATAAAAAATCGCGTATTAGTGTCGGCTGGTGATCAAGAATTTCGGATAGCACATAGTCTGAAAAATGGCGATCTTCCGAAAGTAGCTGCTCAGTGGGTAAGAAACGCTGTTCATTGTTCGGGGTAGATACGGCCGAGAGCGCGGTAAGCTGCATTGCCGCTATCCAACCTTCGGTCTTCCCGTAAATTTGCTCTATTTGTTTGTCCGAGAGAGACAGCGCCATGTAATCATTGAAAAATAATTTAGCTTCATCGAACGAAAAAATAAGGTCGTTGGAAGAAATATGGTCGACCCAGTTTTTTACGCTCCATCTCGAAATGGGTAGGTTTGGTTCAAAACGCGAAGTAATGATGAGTTCTACGTTAGGTGGCAGAAAATCCACAAAGTAGGCAAAACTGCGTAACAACTCAGGCTCACGGATAACGTGAAAATCGTCGAGAATCAAAGTGGTCGATTGGCCCGACATGGAGCTTTCGGTCAGCTCGTTGACGATGGCAGTCACAGCCGCCTCTAATGGTGTGTCGGAATCGAGTAGGGATGTAGCCTGTTTGCCAAAGCCCGGACGCAAGGTGGCGATGGCGCCAACGAGATACTGCCAAAAGCGGCGCGGTTGGTCGTCGTTTTCATCCAGCGAAAGCCAGCAGAAATCCATGTCGTGGGTATTCAGCCATTGCAGCACCAGAGTGGTTTTGCCGTATCCGGCGGGGGCGGAGATTAAAGCAAGCTTACGGGCGCTGCGCGGCGCCAAGCGCGACAGCAGGTGTGAGCGCTCTACACTTTTCGTATTGTAGGCAGGAGCCAAAAATTTGGTTTGCAAAAGCATATTTGCGCTGGGCTCGACTATTAGTTCATTTGGGTATCTAGCTGGTCGTCATCTTAACGCATTTTATTAGCGTTGGCAGGTGTGTGGCGTGAAAAACACCTTATCGATCAGGCGGGTGCGTTTAATTGGCGAGGTAAAATGTGAAGTTTAGCCAAAGAACGCGTACTTGGACCCGATAACGAGGAGCAGAGTAGCCAGCACTGGTTGGAGTATATGATTCGGTAGGCGTTTACTTAATTTGGATCCAAAATGTATGGCCGGAAGCGAGCCAATCAGCAGGCAGCCCAATAGAACAAAGTCAACGTTACCCAATTGCATATGGCCAAGGCCTGCGATCAGGGTGAGGGGCACAGCGTGAGCAATGTCGGTACCTATGATGGTGACCGAATTGAGCCGGGGATAGAGAATCATAAGAATCGCGGCGCCGAATGCTCCCGCTCCCACGGAGGTAAGTGTTACACATACGCCCAGCACGACACCCATGAGGACAGTTAATTTACCCTGATGATGTTTGAGCCAGTCAATCTGTTTATTGTCTAGCTCGAATGAGCGTTGAAGTCTGGGTCGCAAGATGATCACGCAGGCGGTAATAATGAGCATGAAGCCTAGCGTTGTCAGGAGTATATGTTGATAGTCTTCAGGGTCGCCGAATACATGCTTGAGAAAAATGATCGTGATAATGGCTGCAGGTAGGCTGCCTGCACTGAGGCGCATCACGATTTGCCAGTTGACGGTAGATTGCTTTGCGTGGGAGATAATGCCGCCTGCTTTGGTGCACGCGGCGTAAATCAGGTCTGTCCCAATCGCGATGTGCGCAGGAAAATTAAACAGAATAAGAAGTGGCGTCATAAGAGAGCCACCACCAACGCCAGTCAGACCCACCGCAAAGCCTACACCGGCTCCGGCAAAAACATATTTAATAAAATCCGCTAAAGCGATTAATTCCATGTTTATGGTCTACATTATGGTCTAATATTGTTACTACAATAATTAGTAATAAGCGCAAATTTACTATATCTGAAGCTTTATATTCTATGAAGGAATATTTATTTATATCTTTATAACTTAAAGGCTTTTGAGAAGGGATTCTGTGCAGATGGAGGAATAAATGAAATTACAACAACTCCGCTACATCTGGGAAGTCGCCCACCATGATCTTAATGTTTCAGCGACAGCACAAAGTTTGTATACCTCTCAACCGGGCATCAGTAAGCAAATTCGCTTGCTAGAAGACGAGTTGGGTGTTGAGGTATTTTCGCGAAGTGGCAAGCATTTAACGCGTGTCACTCCAGCGGGCGAGGCCATTTTGCAGGTGGTTGGCGATATTTTGAGTCAGGTAGAAAGTATCAAGAAAATTGCGCAGGAATTTAACAATGAGCAGAAAGGAGATCTGTCCATTGCCACCACGCACACCCAGGCGCGCTATGTATTGCCCCGCGTTATCAATCGATTTATGGAGGGTTATCCCGATGTGTCGCTGCACATGCATCAGGGTACGCCGGCGCAGATTTCCGAAATGGCTTCTGATGGCACGGTAGATTTTGCCATTGCTACCGAGGCGCTGGAGTCGCACCCCGATCTGATAATGATGCCTTGTTACTCGTGGAACCGCTTGGTGGTTGTGCCCAAGGGCCATCCCTTAACCTCGGTGTCGGAGCTGACGCTTGAAAAGCTGGCTGAGTATCCCATTGTCACCTACGTTAAAGGCTTTACCGGGAGATCCAAGCTTGATGAGGCGTTTGCCGAAGCGGATCTGTCGCCCAATATTGTCTTTACAGCATCTGATGCAGATGTGATCAAAACCTATGTCAAGCTGGGTCTTGGTATTGGTATTGTCGCATCAATGGCCTATGACCACGACAAGGATGGCGAGTTAGTCGCGCTGAATGCCGAAAAGCTGTTCGCCCCCAGCATTACGAACATTGGCTTTAGAAAAGGCACCTTCATGCGCGGTTTTATGTATGATTTTCTACAGCAATTTGCGCCCCATCTCACCAAGGAGGTTGTGGATGAGGCGTATTATCGCCATACGCATCGTCTAGATATGCAGGAGTTGTTTGGCGATATGGAGTTGCCCAAACTTTAGTAGGGTAGTTCGGGCTATATGTCAGCTTTTAGTGATGTGTAGCCCGCATTCTTTCTGTGTTTCTTCTTCCCACCACCAGCGGCCTTCGCGTTCGTGCTGATTTGGCAATACTGCACGCGTGCATGGTTGACATCCAATGCTGATAAAGCCGCGCTCATGAAGGGAGTTGTATGGGACCTCTGAAAGGCGAATGTAGTCCCAAACCTCTTTAGAGCTCCAGTTAGCAAGCGGATTAAATTTGATGAGTTTGCGGTCTTCGCTGGAGTTGCCGTGATCGATCTCTACCACCGGGACTTCGGCTCGCGTGCTTGGGCTCTGATCTTTGCGTTGCCCTGTAATCCATGCGTCCAGCGTCGCCAGTTTGCGCTTTAAGGGCTCTACTTTCCTAATACCGCAGCATTCTTTGTGGCCGTCGTCATAAAAACTGAACAGGCCTTTTTGTTTGACAAAGGCTTCTAGCTTTTCGGCGTTAGGTGCCATGATGTCCAGGTTGAGGTCGTAATGCTTGCGTACCTTCTCGATAAACTCGTAGGTTTCAGGGTGTAATCTGCCGGTATCCAGTGAAAAAACCTTCAAATCTGGAGTGAGGCGGTGGGCGAGTTCAATGAGAGCGACATCTTCAGCTCCGCTGAAAGAGATGGCGATGTTGTCAAATTGTGATAAGGCAAACTTAAGAATTTCGCGTGGTGATTTACTGGCGAGTTCCTGATTAAGTTCGGCAACGCTTTCTTCGCTGGGGTTGTTTTTCAGATCGATAGTCATAGTCATTCACAATTTGGTTATTCGTGAGCGCGATTCTATCGCTACGATTGCATTATGCAAGAAAGACTTATTTCGCTAGAATGTGCGCGCATTTTGTTTGACGCTTACTTTATTGGGGGATTTGGTTGTGGAATTGGTCTGTCTTGATCTTGAAGGAGTATTGATCCCGGAGATATGGATCGCTTTTGCTGAAAAAACCGGCATTGAAGAACTCAAGGCGACAACCCGGGATATTCCGGATTATGACGTCCTCATGCAGCAGCGTTTGCGCATCCTCGATGAGCATGGTTATGGCATTAAAGAAATTCAGGAGGTCATAGCGACGCTGGATCCCCTGCCAGGCGCCAAAGAGTTCGTTGAGTGGCTGGGGCCGCGTTTTCAGTTAGTGATCCTTTCCGATACTTTCTACGAGTTTGGCATGCCGCTGATGGCCAAACTGGGATATCCCACGTTGTTTTGTCACAAGCTTGAGGTGGCGGAAGATGGTCGCATCACTGATTATCTTTTGCGTCAGAAAGATCCTAAGCGTCAGTCGGTGCGCGCCTTCCAGCTGCTTAACTATCGTGTAATTGCTGCTGGCGATTCGTATAACGATACAACAATGTTGAAGCAGGCTGAGGCCGGTATTCTGTTCAAATCTCCCCAGAATGTCATTGATGAATTTCCTCAATTCCCTGCGGTGCACACTTACGAAGATCTAAAGCAGGAAATCCTTAAAGCAAGTGTCACACAGAACGCCTAAACTAAACATTTCTATTTGTATTGACCACAGGGGCCAGTCGTATTGAGCGAACAACATTCCACTGAAGAACGCTTGCAAAAATTACTAGCGCAGGCGGGCCTGGGTTCCCGGCGAGAGCTGGAGGAGTGGATAGCTGCTGGCCGCGTGATGGTAAATGGGCAGGTTGCCAAACTCGGTGATCGCGCCTCGCGCAAGGATAAGATCCAGGTTGACGGTAAACGTGTGCATCTCGAAAATGCCATCGAAGAACATCGCGTGATTGTCTACAGCAAGCCAGAAGGCGTCATTTGTTCCCGTCACGATCCTGAAGGTCGACCTACTGTATTTGATCATCTGCCAAAGCTAAAAAATCAGCGCTGGATTTCGGTGGGGCGGCTGGATATCAATACCTCGGGTTTGCTCATACTCACAACGGATGGTGAGTTAGCCAATCGCCTGATGCACCCTTCATATGAGGTTGATCGCGAATATGCTGTGCGTATTCACGGTGCTGTCGATGACGCCATGTTACGGCGCCTTCAGGAAGGTGTATTGCTTGAGGATGGCATGGCGCGATTTACGGATATACAGGCTTCCGGAGGGGACGCTACCAATCATTGGTTTCATGTAGTGCTCATGGAAGGTAAAAATCGAGAGGTTCGACGCCTTTGGGAGTCCCAGGGCGTGCAGGTAAGTCGTCTTAAGCGTGTGCGCTATGGCTGTATTTT
>JBFHVM010000174.1:0-7240 GCA_041589495.1 Oleiphilaceae bacterium
ATCTGCTCCAGCGATTTACGCAGTGTTTCATTGCCTTGCAACAAGGGCAGATCGAGCAGGTCCTTGGCGAGGGCGATACGGTTTTGCCTGCGTTCAAAATGTACCGGGCAGCCAAAGAAGCTTTCGTAGGCTTTGCGTTCTTTTGTCGAGCCTGTTTCGCGTTCCAGTTCGACAAACAGTGGCGCGGTGTTGGAGTTGGATAGCCAGCGTGCGTAGCGCGTCCATGATGACAGCACATTATCGATCATCTGCGGCCGCACTTTGGGGTCGGGGTAGGCGCAGTGCCAATCGAGATAAACACTGCTGGCGTTGCGTCGAATAGTGGTGATGCCCATATCGCCCACCAGTTTTTCAAAGGGCACAATGCAGTCGATGGCTTCGCCAATGGTCTGGCAGCTCAGGGTAATGTAGCCCAATACGCTGTAGCTGCCTGGCTGTACAAATTCGCTGCTGTGCAGCCCCAGTAAATCATCATCCGACTGCTTGAGCAGGGCGGAGATAAAGTCTTGAAACTGCTCACCCGGAATACGTCCATTCTGTTTTTTCAGTACATCCGCGGCAATGCCTGCCTGTGCGAGTGCAAGCTGTGTGTCTAGCTTTCGGTGCTCTGCATAGCGCTGGTATTGCTGCACGGCGGCAATGGAGGCAAAGCCGAGTTTTTTCACGCGTGTTATCCTGCTTAAACAAAAGATGTCCGAAATTGTCAGTATTCAAGGAATTTGATTGTATAAGATAGCTCTCATCTTGAGAACGCGCGTGAGCGACTCACAACGCTTTAACTGAATAAAGGTGCTGCAACATGAAACGCTGGAATGGCTGGGGTGATGAAAGTAAGGCGATGGAACTGCCTCCATCGGGGGCGGGATTTTTGGAGGCGCGCATCGGCGCAGCTAAAGCCCTGGCCGATGCCAGTCTGGAAGAGGTGCTGGCACAGGTACCCGCCAGCCGCTTGCCTGATCATGCCCTGATCGATACCTCTGCTGAGGTGCGCGTGCGTCATGCACGTGGACAGAGCCTTCCCGATTGGCTGGCCATGCGTAGCGGCCAGTTTGAGGTATTTCCCGATGGCGTGGCCTTGCCGGAGAGCAGTGCGCAAATTGCCGAGTTGCTCGAATTCTGTATGGCCAATGATATTGTGGTCATTCCCTATGGCGGCGGGACCAGTGTGGCGGGCCATATTAATCCGCTGAACAGCGATAAGCCCGTATTAACGATTGCGCTCACGCGCATGTGTCGCCTGTTGGAACTGGATGAAGAGAGTCAGATAGCGACTTTTGGTGCGGGCACGCCCGGGCCGCTGGTGGAGTCACAGTTGCGAGCCAAGGGTTATATGTTGGGGCACTTTCCGCAGAGTTTTGAATTGTCGACCGTGGGGGGCTGGGTGGCCAGTCGCAGCAGTGGGCAGCAGTCCTTGCGTTATGGACGCATTGAACAGATGTTTGCCGGGGGGAGTATCGAAACACCGCGCGGGCGCCTGGAGATTCCTACTATTCCGGCCTCATCGGCTGGGCCAGATGTGCGCGAAATGATCTTGGGCTCCGAAGGGCGTATGGGCATTATTTCTGAGGTGAAAGTGCGCGTCACGCCTCTGCCCGAACAAGAAGATTTCTATGTGCTGTTTTTCCCTTCCTGGAAACAGGCCAAACATGCTGCACGCGCCTTGGTGCAGAGCAAGGTGCAGCTGTCCATGCTGCGCCTGAGTAACCCCATTGAAACCGAAACGCAATTGGCGCTAGCGGGGCACCCCGGCCAAATTGCCTGGTTGGAGAAGTACCTCAACTGGCGTGGTGCCGGTGAGGGCAAATGCATGATGACCCTGGGGATTACCGGCAATGGCGAACAATGTCGCTCCGCCCAGCGTGTGATGCGCAGCATTACAGGGCCCTATAAAGCAGTGAATACCGGGCGCTATCTGGGTAAGAAATGGGCCGAGAAGCGCTTTATGATGCCTTACCTGCGCGAAGCGTTATGGCAGCTGGGTTATGCCGTCGACACGCTGGAAACCGCCACCGACTGGAGTAACGTGGATCACCTGATGAACGGTATTGAGCACCGCTTGCGCGAGGGTCTCAAAGATGAAAGCGAGCAGGTGCATGTGTTTACCCATTTGTCGCACTTTTATTCTCAAGGTTCGAGCATCTACACCACCTATGTCTATCGTGCTGCGGACTCCTATGAGGGTACACTCGCGCGCTGGCGTAAGCTCAAGCATGCGGCGTCTGAATTTATTGTGAACAATGGAGGCACGATTAGTCATCAGCATGGTGTAGGTAAAGACCATGCGCCTTATCTACCCACCGAAAAAGGCGATGTGGCCATGGGGATGATTCGCAAGTTGTGCGCGCACATGGACGAAAAGTCCCTGTTGAATCCGGGCACCCTGTTGCAGGATCAGGAATGAGCAATCGGTGATGAATAACTCAAGCCAAACCAAGGCCTGGCAGCAAGGACAACGCACCATAAGCATGGAGTACGTCGCCGCGCAGGCACAGTGGGATTTGATTGTGGTGGGCGGCGGCATCACCGGCGCCGGCATCTATCGTGAGGCGGCTCGCCTGGGTTACAAAGTGCTCCTGGTCGAGCAGCAGGATTTTGCCTGGGGCACCTCGTCGCGTTCTTCAAAAATGGTGCACGGTGGCTTGCGTTATTTGGCGAGTGGGCAGTTTGGTTTGGCACGTGATTCGGTGCGCGAACGGCAGCGACTAATGGAGGAGTTACCGGGCTTGGTTGACCCTTTGGCATTTATGATGGGGCACTATCGGGGCAAGTTCCCAGGGCCATGGATCTTCGGCAAGCTGCTGGCGATATACGATTGGATGGCAGGCAAGCACTATCGTCGTAAGCTCAAAACGGCGCTGAGTGAGTTTTGGGTGCCGGGCATCGCGACCAGCGAGCTCGAAGCCATTTCGGGTTTTTTTGATGCGGTGACCGACGACGCGCGTTTGGTGATGCGGGTATTGCAGGCTGGTAATACCAACGGTGGTATCGCTCTTAATTACGCACGCGCCCAGTCCTTGCTTGAGCAGCAGGGGGAGGTCAAAGGGATTGTTCTCGAAGATCTTCAAAGCGGCCAAACTCTGTCTTTGCGGGCAAAACACGTGGTGAATGCCACGGGTGCCTGGAGCGATCAACTTCGCCAGCAATTGGGTCAGCATCAGGTCATCAGGCCATTGCGTGGTAGCCACCTAGTGGTGCCATTCTGGCGTTTGCCTGTGGGTGGATCGGTGAGCTTTATGCATCCCGAAGATAAGCGCCCCGTTTTTGTCTTTCCTTGGGAAGGAGCAACGGTGATCGGTACGACTGATCTGGATCATCAAGACGGTTTGGATCACGAGGCGGCAATTAGCGATGACGAAGTGAGTTATTTGTTGGATGCCGCCAATGGCCAATTCCCGGAGGCCAACGTGTCGCGAGATGATGTGATCGCCACCTGGGCGGGTGTGCGCCCGGTAGTCAGTAAACACAAAGATCAGTCTGCCTCCGATGCGGCGCACAAACCTTCTGACGAAAAGCGTGAACATGCCATTTGGCAGGATAGAGGGATGATCAGTGTCGCCGGGGGCAAGCTCACCACCTACCGGCTGATTGCCGATGAGGTATTGGCAAAAACCGGCCTCAATACTCAGGCAACACGCGCGGTTTTGTCGGCGCGTACCTTCAGTGAAGCGCAACAACTTGAAGACCCACGTTTAAGTGTCGCACAGCGTAAGCGTCTGCAAGGACGCTATGGGGTAGGCATACAAGCAAGCATTACGCTGGCAAATGATTCCGAGCTTAAGCGCGTAGGCAATACCGATACGCTCTGGTGGGAACTCAAATGGGCCTGTGAAAACGAAAGCGTGCAACATCTGGATGATCTTCTGTTGCGACGTACCCGAATTGGCTTATTGCTGCCCCAAGGGGGCTCTGCCTTGCATGATGTTTTTAAAGAGCGTTGTGGTGCTTATCTCAAATGGAATGCCGGGCAGTGGGATGCCGAGTGGCAGCGTTACCAGCGAATCATTGCGCGTTATTACGGCTTGCCGGGGGCGGCACAATGAGCCTGCGAAACAGTAGTGATCTGATCCTGGCCATCGACAATGGAACGCAAAGTGTACGGGCCCTGCTGTTTGATTTGAAAGGCGAGCTCATTGCCAAAGGCAAAGTGGAGCTGGAACCCTATGTGAGTCCGCATCCGGGTTGGGCCGAACAGGATCCCGAATACTATTGGCGCTCATTGGGCGAGGCGTGTCGGCAATTGTGGGAGGCAAGCCCGGTTGGCCCGGAGCGTGTTGCCGCAGTGACTCTCACCACGCAGCGTGGCACAGTGATCAATGTTGATGAACAGGGGCAAGCCTTGCGACCAGCCATAGTCTGGCTGGATCAACGCCATGCCGAGGTTAAGGGGGCGGTGCCGGGCATATGGAAGTGGCTGTTCAAACTGGCGGGCGTTGAAGATGTGGTGAAGCGCTTTCGGGAGAAATCGCAGGCGCTGTGGATCGCCCAGAACCAGCCGGATGTTTGGCAAAAGACTCATAAATACCTGCTGCTATCGGGCTTTTTAACACACCGCCTCACTGGCGAATTTCGCGACTCCACGGCCTGTCAGGTGGGCTATATTCCTTTTGACTATCGCAAGCTCAAATGGGCTAAGCCCTCTGACTGGCGTTACCTCGTGTGCCCCGAACTATCGCCGGAAAAACTACCCGAGCTTGTGGAGCCGGGCCAGGCCCTGGGGAGGCTGCAGGCAAGTGCTGCAAGCCAGCTGGGATTGCCCGAAGGCTTGCCTGTGATGGCCGCAGCCTCTGACAAAGCCTGCGAGATCTTGGGCAGCGGTGGTAACCGCCCCAATATTGCCTGCATGAGTTACGGCACTACCGCCACCATTAATACCACCAGCCGTAAACACGTGGAGCCTATTAAATATTTGCCGGCTTATCCGGCAGCGATTCCAGGTTGGTTTAGCTCCGAAATAATGATTTACCGCGGTTTCTGGATGGTAAGTTGGTTTAAAAAAGAGTTTGGTCTGCGCGAGCAGCATATCGCCGAACAACGGGGCATTGAGCCGGAGCAACTGTTTGATGAATTAGTGAATGCAGTGCCACCCGGGTCCATGGGCTTAATGCTGCAGCCTTATTGGTCGCCAGGCGTGCGTGATCCCGGTCCGGAGGCCAAGGGCAGTATCATCGGCTTTGGTGATGTGCACACCCGCTCGCATATCTACCGTGCAATTCTTGAAGGGCTGGCGTATGGGCTCAAAGAGGGCATGGAGCGTCTCGAAAAACGCAACAGGACAAAGGTCAGCAAACTGCGCGTGGCTGGCGGTGGCTCACAGAGTGATGCCGCCATGCAGCTAACGGCGGATATCTTCGGTTTGCCTGCTGAGCGGCCGCATACCTATGAAACCTCAGGACTGGGGGCTGCCATTGATGCGGCAGTCGGCCTGGGCTATTACTCCAGTTTTGATGAGGCGATTTCGAACATGACTCGCGTTGGTAAAGTGTTTACGCCCAATCAGGAGGCCAGCAAACTATATGGCCGCCTGTATAAAGATGTGTATTTAAATATGTATCGGCAGCTGCAGCCCTTGTATCGACGTATTCGGGAGATTACGGGATACCCGCGTTAGGGCCAATGTGCAGGCAAAAAAAACGGACACAGGTTAAACCTGCGCCCGATAAACTAGGAAGAATCACAATGAAACTGGTCGGATTTGAACTTACTTAAAAAGCCCGAAAAAAACAGCGGAGGTACATCTTGTCCCCTCCGCTTAACGGGGGATACTACTCAAATCCACGTTGATAAGCTTATGCCGGTATAAGCAAAAAGAATATCGTAATAGCGTTAAATGCTGTTTGCTTCTGTAAGGGGAGCGTTGCGGTTTGTAGTCTGTGCTACAGGGTGTAATTAATTGGTTGAATATTAAACAAAAAGCGGCCCGGAAGCCGCTTTGATGTGAAAAGTGGAACGCGCGTTTTAACCGGTTTGCGATTGCTCCGCTTTCCAGCGCGAAATGGGTAGGGAGTTGTGTTCTACTGCTTGCAGCAGTTGATCCTGTGCCGTGTGTTCTACATCCATAATCTCGGGCATGGGGCCGCTGTCGTCAACGGTACATACAGCCGCGGCTGCGGTGACCGAAATATAGCCCGCCGAAGTACGGAAGGACTTGCCGTTAATACCTTCGTAAATACGCTTGTAAGAATTGCCGGAGCAGTGATCAATATGGCTGAAGTGTGCCACGATGGCGTACTGATTGGCGGAGAGTCGGCAGAGCACATCGAGGGGGCGAATCAGTGTGCGCAGGCGGCGCGTAATGCCCACGGCTAGTTCTTCGCATATCAGGTGGTTTTGCTGTTGCTCTATTTCGGCCCAGTTTTGAATATTGACCAGCATGTAGCTGGTGGCACCGCCGCGCGCTTCGGTGTGCCTGAGCAGCTTGCCCAGCGAATCCTGCGCGTAGCGTTCGTTACCCACGCCGGTTTCGATGTCGAGAATATTGCGATTTTCGAGGTGGCGATTGTTTTCGAGCAGTAGCTGATTGGCGATAAGCATGGCGTTGTGGCGGTCGGTCAGACGATCAGCCGCATAAACGCGAGGCAACAACTGCTTAGCCATGTCGGACTTGAAGACAAAGTCATCAACGCCTTTGTCGAAAGCTTCTTCGAGCGCTTCGGGGCTTTCTTTTGCTGTTAATACAATAATGTAGGTAAAGTGATTGCTTTGTTCATCGAGCTGACGCACGCGTTGCGAGAGTTCCAGGCCATCCATTTCGGGCATGAGCCAGTCGGCAATTAATAGTCCGGCTTTACGCTGTTCGAGCATGCTCAGCGCCGTCTTGGCATCGTTGGCAATACGTAAATCCCGATAGCCGGCGCGCGCCAGGGTTTTGGCAATAATGGTGCTGCTGAACCGGGCGTCATCGACAATCAAAATAGCAAGATCTAGATTGGGCATAGGACTTTATTTCCTGATCAGCCACCGACGGAATACCGCATCGCCAAAGCCAATGCGTGCCTGTGGTGACCGATGGGTTATTGGGATGTACAACCGTATACCTCGTAAAAGCATAGACGGCAAGGGTTCATCCTTAGTTATAATAGCTGTCTTTATTATTCATTATGCTCGGAGTATAACATGCCCTCTTTCGATACGGTCTCAGAAGTGGATCTTCATGAGGTGACAAATGCGGTGGATCAGGCAAAACGTGAACTGGGTAACCGTTGGGACTTCAAGAATGTCGACGCCGACATTACCTTCGATA
>JBFHVM010000175.1:0-7154 GCA_041589495.1 Oleiphilaceae bacterium
AGGTCCTGAACCGCCTCTTCGAGTTTGATACTTACTGCGGTTTCAATGTCCTTGGGCAATGTACCTGGCACAGTTACCTGAACCGTAATAACCCGAGGCTCAATCGTCGGAAACACCTCAAGCGGTATGTTGAATTTAAGAGAACCAAGCCCCAGCAGGAGCAAGGTCACCATGAGTAAGTTTGCTGCAACGTGGTTGCGTGCGAACCAGGCAATCAATCAGATTTCTCCGGCAGCACAGCTCTGTCAGTAACCACTGGATTTTGTCCATCCGGCACTACAGTTGCGGGAGTCCCACTACTCACTCGCCCCAATAACGTGGTCACCAGCAAATCCCCCTTTTTGACACCCGATTTAATCAGGCTGTGCTCCGGCTCTTTTCGTACGATGACAATATCACGACGTTGGAGTAAGCCATCCTCCAGAACATAGACATATGGCCCCTGGTAAATGTGCGCGTTATTGACAACGATGGCATCAACCACAGGGTCACCTCCGATTCTGCCCTCAATATACTGGCCCATCACCAGAGGTCTGCGCTGCTCCGTCCCAACAAAAGGTGCGTTAATCTGGGCAATCAGCTGTAATTGACGCGTTGACGCTTCAAGTTCCGCACCGCTGCGCACCAGCTTTGCCGACCACTCAGCGCCGCTTGGGTCGAGAGGATTGGTAATACTTACCTTGGCCGTATCCGGGTCAGGTAACCACGGAATATCCTCAGCCCTGACCGGAAAAGCGACTTCAGCTTTATCGGTAGCGTAGGCATGCGCTAATTTGGTACTGGGGGTGATATAAGCTCCCCGCTGCACCGTGACAGAAGTGAGCCGGGCATCAAACTGTGCCTTGATCTCAGTACGATCCAGATTAGTTCGAGCAAGCTCCAGTGCGCTGGATGCCTCAGCCAGAGCCGCGCGTGCAGCGACCAGATGTGGTTCGCGAAGCACAAATGCACGCCCCCTGTCCTTGCCAGATTTTTGCCAATCGTTGCGCGCCTGCTCTGCCCGCGCTAGCTCTTCTTCCAAAGACAGTTCGGCTCTGGCCAGATTTGCCTTTGCAGTCATGACGGCTGCCGAATATTCCGAAGCGTCCAGCCTCAGTAACACTTCACCTTGCTGAATGTAATTACCTGCTTTAAAACGTGGTGACTGATAGACAACCTGCCCGCTTACGAGTGCATACACGGCATACTCGTCCTTAGCCTGCAAAGTGCCGGAACTGTGTATCCGGGGAACGAAAACTTCTTCATTAACCTCGCTCACATTCACTTGTATGGCCGGTTTGACAGGCTTGCTGCCTTGTGCAGCAGGAGGAGAGCTTTTAGTGATCAGCCAGGCAACAGCGATCAATACACAAAGAAGTAGAGGCGGAGATAGTTTGGATAACATGCATTTCCTTCGAGCATGTGCGTGTTTTTATCCGACTCTACTATGACTTTAACCGGCGCCTCAAGCTTATTAGCGCAAACACGACTGGAACTTACTGTTGCTGACTATCCAGCTGAGCCATTGCTTCGTTAAAACGCATCAATAACGCTGCGGATTGAGGGCTATTTTTGGGAAAGATAACGTGCTCGGTGAAGGTGAGTACCGACGGATATAAAACATTAATCGGGTTATCTTCGGGAAATCGTTCCCTGAAGATTTCCTCGGCTACTTCGAGCCGCACCATGGTAAGGTCTGTGCGCCCTTTCGCCACCATATCGAAACACTGCTGCAGTGAGGCCACACGCAAAACGGTAACTTCTTTGGCCTCAACAGCCTGTTCAAGTGGCTCGTATAGGTTATACCCCACAGGTAAACACACTTCTTTGCCTTTGAGATCAGAAAAACCCGTAAACCCTGCGATACCACTCTCATTGTTAGCGTATAAATGAATATTCCCATAGATTACTGGGTCGGAATAATGAAAGATTTCCATTCGTTCCTGGTTTTTGCTGTACGGGAAGGTGGCAATATAGGTACCACCAAGTGTCTCAAGGTAGCCCCGTTTCCATGGTCTAAAGTCGACGCGTGCAGGAACTTGGGCAAGCTCAAAAATCTGCATAACCCGCTTGGTAAAGGGGCCGCCATGATCAAGGTTTTCGCCGGTAAATGGAGCAAACTCACCGGTAACAACACGCAGTGGCTCTGCCGTTACCGGCCCGATAAACACAAAAAGCAGGGCAACAAAACATGTTTTCACCCTATTCCCTCCTCGTTAATGGAATTCGGGTAGCAATGATACCTGCCTTCAGTTTAGTGTAACTTTTGAATGTTTGCCGACGATAAGGTGAACAGCTGGCCTAAAAATAGGCAATTGCGGAAAACGATACGACCTCTGTTTCGGCTTCGCCCAGATGGTAACGGTCGATGTCCAGACGTATTGCATACAATTTACTTAAATGCCATGCTGCGCCAATACCAAAAAATTCATCATAGCTGCCTTTGGTTTCTTCTGTTTTGGCCCGTTCTTCATCCGGCTGCCGGGTACGAAAAATAGACTCTCTTCGCGCATCCCATCGCAAGATACCCAGGCGCAGCATCACTTCAAAATGATCAGTGAGATCCGGACTGTACTGTACATGACCAAAGAAGCCCCTATTCCACGAATTGGCTTCAAGCTCTGCTTCAAGCCAAGGACCGTCGATATTGCTGGCCTCGTAGGTTGCGAAAGCCGATCCAAGATCAACGTAACCGACTTCCCAGTCCCAGAGCTTGTTGACTGAATAGCCCCAGAAGAATTTGAACCCGGAATCCACATCATCAAACTCACGCACCACGCCTGTGTAACTGGTTCCCGCACCACTTCCGCCACAGCGACGACAGAAGAACGCAGAATCAAACAGGTCGCGCAATATTTCTTCCGAAATATAGTCAGTACGATTAACCGATGCCCCCAAGCCCCAATACGTTCGCTCGCCGTCATAACGCGCATCACCAATCACCGGCCGCACGAACAGCAACAACGAAAAAAGCAAAAACAAAGGAAGGCTATGCAGAAAAGACTGTTTCCTTACCAAGCTCATTGAGGGCACGCGTTGAGTTCCATATTAAAGACGGGAGGAGTATAACGAGTAAGAGCGCAGAAAAACGTGCTCTCAAGCAAGTTCCTGTTTTTTAATCACTTAGCGACAAGTAATCAAGCACTAGTCATAACGTTTGTGCCGGGATTGTACATTTGCCAATCGAAGGGCCCGCAGCTTGTCGCCAATTTTTTGCTCCAAGCCCCGAGAAACAGGCTCATAGAACATAGTGCCATGGAGCTGCGGTGGAAAATAACTTTCTCCGGCGGCAAACGCCTCAGGTTCGTCATGTGCATAGCGATACTCCGCCCCCATTCCCTGATCTTTCATCAAAGCAGTTGGAGCGTTACGCAAATGCATCGGCACATCATAGTCTTCACCCGCTTTAACTGAGGCCCTGCACTGATTAAATGCCGTATAAACTGCGTTACTCTTGGGAGCAACGGCCAAATACAGTATGGCCTGGGCCAAACTTAATTCACCCTCCGGACTACCGAGCCGCTCTTGAACATCCCAGGCAGCCAGCGCCAACTGCAAGGCCCGCGGATCAGCATTACCAATATCCTCACTGGCCATGCGAACCACGCGACGAGCGACATACAGAGGGTCACACCCGGCATCGATCATTCTCACAAACCAGTACAGCGCGGCATCAGGATCTGAGCCGCGAACTGACTTATGCAGCGCCGATATTTGTTCATAAAAAATATCTCCGCCCTTGTCGAACCTCTTCAAGGAAGTCTGCAACACTTCCTCAACATGCTGGCGCCGCACCATACACTTATTGCCATGTCGGTCAGAGAGGTCAATCGCCAGTTCAAGAATATTCAAGGCCTTGCGGGCATCACCCTGCGCAGAGATAGCAATAAGTTGCTTTAAACCCGGTTCGAATTCGACCTTTGTATCGGGAAACCCTTTGGGATGATGCAAGGCCTGGTCAATCAGCACTTCTAGCTCGCAGTCTTCCAGCTTTTTAAGCACGTAGACACGTGCTCGCGATAACAATGCATTGTTGAGTTCGAATGAGGGGTTTTCGGTAGTGGCCCCCACAAAGATAATCGTTCCGTCTTCGATAAAGGGCAAAAACGCATCCTGTTGGGATTTATTGAAGCGGTGCACCTCATCCACAAACAGCACCGTGTCGCGGCCAAACTGCTGTTTATAATGCCGCGCCTCATCGATCGCAGCGCGAATATCCTTTACGCCACTCAAAACCGCAGACAAGGATTTGAATACCGCGCCATCATGTTCGGCAAGCAGATTGGCAAAAGTTGTTTTGCCAACGCCAGGCGGCCCCCAGAGAATCATGGAATGCAGAGCATTGCGCGAGAGAGCGGTCTGTAAAGGGCGCCCATCACCTAAGAGGTGCTGCTGACCAATATATTCGTCTAGCGCTCTTGGTCTTACCCTAGCTGCCAGCGGCTCATACCCCCCTGAATCTGCACCTTCAAACAGGTCAGTTGTCATCCAGCATCCTGCACATTCTGGACAGGCAGATCCCTTATCACATCAGTTCCTTCGGGAAAACTAGCCTCGAAAGCCTGATCACCAATCTCATTATTTACCTGCGTTTCGACAAAGTGCACGGTGCTTTCCTGCCCCAGCGAGTCACTCAAACGCATTTCGACCAGTTGCTTGCCCTCAAAACGAATCAACAGACGCTCAAAAAGGCTATCACCTTGCTTGGGGGTTAACAGAAACTGCACGGCAACACCTTCAAAATCACGCTGTTCTACGTCAAATTGATTACCAATAGCCGTGATATCACCGCTAAACAGCAGCGCTGGAGTTGCCTGAACCTGCTTGTTTACCCGTTGCACCGTCGCCTGCTCGAGGTCGGGGTCGTAAATAGTGACCTCATCGTTGTTGGCGTAGATATACTGCTCAAGCGGCTCTTTAGTCGCCCAGTAAAACATACCCGGCCGACGGGCCTTAAACGCGCCTTTTGTTTCCTGCAGACGCGTGCCCTTTTGGTCAACCACATATTGCACAAACTGACCTTCAATTGTTTCGATAGCCGCAAGCCTGTCTACCAGCGCATTGAGGGCCGCACCATTGGGAGAGCCGACACTGTTCAAACTTACAAGTGACAGTAAAAGAACGGAATATAAGGAAAGGATTTTCATGCATTCTGCCAGTAAAACAACAAAGGCAGACACTATACCAAAGCACGGGCTCCCTTGCAGAATTACCAATTCGCAAGAGTAGCCGGCAGTGATTAGTCTTTGGGTGGTGGCGGAGCCAGCACCTCGCGAGAACCATTATGGCCGGCCGAGCTGACCACTCCTGCCTGTTCCATGGCTTCGACCAGATTGGCGGCGCGGTTGTAACCAATTTTCAACTTACGCTGAACCGATGAGATGGACACGCGACGCGTCTCGGTTACAAAGGCCACCGCTTCGTCGTATAGCGCATCGGCTTCGTTGTCACCACCGCCCTCGCCCATGGCCGCAGCAATGGGGTCAGTGCTATCGCCACCGGAGAGTACTTCTTCAAGATAATTTGGCTCACCACGCTGCTTCCAGTCGTCTACCACCTTGTGCACTTCGTGGTCGTCAACAAAAGCCCCATGTACGCGAATTGGTACGCTGGTGCCGGGAGGCATATAAAGCATGTCACCATGCCCCAGCAACTGCTCAGCCCCACCCTGATCGAGCACCGTGCGCGAATCGATTTTGGACGAAACCTGGAACGAAATACGCGTGGGTACGTTGGCCTTGATAAGACCAGTGATGACATCGACAGACGGACGCTGTGTCGCCAGAATCAGGTGGATACCTGCAGCACGGGCTTTCTGCGCGATCCGGGCAATCAACTCCTCTACTTTTTTGCCCACAATCATCATCATGTCGGCAAATTCGTCGATAACCACCACAATGAAAGGCAAGGTACCCAGCTCGGGGCAATCCTGCTCTTCGTTCAACAAATGTTCATTGGGTTGCCACAACGGATCAAGCAGGGGCTCTCCCGCCTCAATGGCTTCTTTAACCTTACGGTTGTAACCCGCAATATTTCGCACACCCAACGATGCCATGAGTTTATAGCGGCGCTCCATTTCGGCAACACACCAGCGCAGCGCGTTGGCGGCTTCTTTCATATCGGTAACTACCGGTGTCAACAAATGCGGAATACCATCATAGATCGACAACTCCAGCATTTTTGGGTCGACCATGATAAAACGCACTTCTTCGGGCGTTGCCTTGAACAGCATACTCAAAATCATGCTGTTAACACCTACCGACTTACCCGAGCCCGTGGTACCGGCTACCAGCAAGTGAGGCATCTTAGCCAGATTCACTACTACCGGATCACCGGCTATATCGTTACCCAGCCCCAACGTAACGGGTGATTCGGAATCGTCGTAATCCTTGGAGCGCATCACTTCACTGAAACGCACGATCTCGCGATGCTCGTTAGGAATTTCAATACCCACCACCGATTTACCGGGAATCACCTCAACCACACGCACACTCAATACGGCGAGCGAGCGCGCCAGATCTTTAGCCAGGTTGGAAATCTTACTTACTTTCACACCCGGTGCAGGCTGAATCTCAAAGCGTGTGATGACCGGCCCCGGATTCACTTCCACCACTTCAGCAGAGACTCCAAAGTCGCCCAGCTTCTCTTCCAGCAGGCGCGACATGTGCTCGAGCATTTCCTTCGAGAAGCCGGCTTTTTTACAGGTATCGGGTGGATCAAGCAGCGAAATGGAAGGCAAGGGGCCTTCGGAAGCAATAAACAGATTTCCCTGTTTTTCGTCTTCCGCTCGCGTGCTCTGCTTGCTCTTCTTGACGAAAGGAGAAATCTTGATGGATTTTTCGGTGTTTTCGGAATCCTGATCCGCTTTGGGCTTGGCTTTTGCCTTCGCGGTCACCTTAACAGGTGCTTCCTGGGCCGCATCGATCGAAGGTTCCCTGCGCACGTTAATTTCACGCTCTTCAGGTGCGCAATCACCGGCGACCTTCTCTTTGAGTTTTTCCCATGCACCGCGCAGCTTGCCACCCTGCTCGCCTTCATCCAGCGCAACAACTTCGCTTCGAGACTGATTAATGGTGACCGGCTTGCGCCTGGGTACTGCTTGCGCGTCAACTTCTTTAGCCAAGGCGCGCTTATCCTGATAGCGATCCCACAATACGTAAGAGGTTTTGTTTAAC
>JBFHVM010000176.1:0-7138 GCA_041589495.1 Oleiphilaceae bacterium
GCTACTGCCTCGGCGGCGCTACTGGCAGTTTTTTCTGCGGTAGCGGTGCCCGCATCGGAGCCCGCTTGAGTGGCCAGTTCTTTGATTTGTTGCAAAATTTCAGGAGCCAGCTCGGCGCGGCTTTCAATCAAATCGCGCAGACCTTTCACCTCATTGGTAAGCTGAGACTGGAGCTGCGCTGTCGTTTGTTTGAGGCTGGCATCGAGTACGGGTTGAGTGACCATGTTGACGTTGTTGGCCTGTCTGGAGCTGAGTTTTCGGATTTCGCTCTGATTCTCACTGATCTGGCTTTCCATTCGATTCAAGCTGTCACGCAGAGGTTGCAAGGCATCTTCGATGGCGCGTGCAATCATCGGGCTGGCGACCTCTTCAATCATTTCCTTACTCATGGTTTCTTCCTCTTCAGGCTGAAGTGCAGGTTGTTCTACTTGTGGCTCTTGCTCCACTTCTGGCGCAACATCGCCGGGGCTGGCGTATTCCGGAGCTGGCGAGATTTCGTCTGATTCTGCAGGAGTTGCTTCGACTTTTATGGCCTCTTCAGTGACCTCTGGAGTCGGCGGCGCTGCTTCTTCGATGGTTTCGATCACGTCTTCCGTGGTGCCCTGAACGGTTTCTTCAAGGCTGACACTCTCAGTGTGATCGACCGCAGTATTCAATTCTTCCACGATTTCTCGTAAACGCTCGGGTTTTGCGGGCTTGCCCAGCATGCCTGTGGCGCCCGAGGCCATCACTTCGGCCTCGTACTCATCGCCTTCCTTCGAGGTGTACATAAAAATTGGAATACCGGCGGTGCCCGCATTGGTGGTGATTTGTTTGGTGGTTTGCAGTCCATCCATACCCGGCATCATATGATCCATAAAAATAACATCGGGGTGCGGGTTCGTTTCGAGATAGGCGATCGCTTCTTCGCCGGATTCGACCATATTTACCTGCAGGCCGACCTTCTGAACCATTCGGCTGAGCATAATGCGAGCGGATTTGGAATCATCCACTACCAGGGCAGTTTCAACTGGCATGCGTTCTCCTAAACGTATCCCAAGGATTTTCTGGAAGGGTGATCATGGCCTGACGTATTAAGTACGTTTTGTCGACACTCACTTATAGCTGGTTTAAAGCCATGGCGAATCATGATCATTGCTTTCTATAAGCATAGATGATTTCAGCGAAAACACAGGCTTTCGGCAGGACTAATCCAAAAACTGTGCGTCAGGCGGAATTTTTTATGTAATCAGAAGCTTAGCGTGGGGTGCATGTATCAATTCGGTGCGCAGGTAAACGATCAGGGTCTGATGCCGGTCAAGGGCAGCCAGTCGGCCGGGTGGTCAATGATATGGTCGGCCTGCCACGCACTCACAGAATCTTTATCTCCAATATAACCATAGCGAGCGGCCACGGTGCGCATGCCTGCGGCGCGGCCGGCTTCAATATCACGTTCGTGGTCGCCTACGTAGAGGCAATGCTCAGGAGCGCACTGCAATGTGTTTGCAGCGAGGAACAAACCTTCGGGATGAGGCTTGGAGATGCTGACCTCATCAGGACATACGCTCACCACGCAACGCTCAGAGAGGTTCATGCGATTTAGTAGTAGGTCGGTATATAAGCGAGGTTTATTGGTTACGATGCCCCAAGGCAAGCTGTGCCTTTCTGCCACTTGCAGGGCCGCATTCATGCCCTCAAAAAACAATGCGGCTTTGCCCACTTCGTTTTCATAGCGATCCAGTAATTCCTGCCGCATGCGCTCAAAGTGAGGTTGGCCTGGTTCGCCTCCGAAGGCCAGCTTAGTCAGTGCACGCGCACCATTGCTAACGGTGTCTCGAATACGTTGCTCAGCGATCGGTTTTTTTCCGTGAGCTTGCAACTGCGCATTCAGCACGACGACAAAGTCCGGCGCGGTATCCACCAGCGTACCGTCGAGATCGAACAGTACTGCCTTAATCATTGTTCCGGTTTGGAGGCATGCATGAGGTAGTTGACATCCACGTCGCGGCCTAGTTTGTAAGTCTTGAGTAGTGGGTTGTAAGTCATGCCCGTAAGGTCTTCAAATTCCAGTCCTGCTGCACGGACGTAGGAGGTCAGTTCCGAGGGCTTAATAAATTTCTTAAATTCGTGGGTGCCCTTGGGAAGCATTTTTAAAATATGTTCGGCACCGATAATCGCAAACAGGTAGGACTTGGGGTTGCGATTGATGGTTGATAAAAACAAATGTCCGCCAGGTTTTAGGAGTGTGTAACAGGCTTTCACGATAGCAGCCGGGTCAGGCACATGCTCCAACATCTCTAGGCAGGTGACGATATCAAAAGTGCCCGGTTGCTCTGCCGCTAGCTGTTCTACCGGCATTTGCTGATAATCGACTTCAACACCAGATTCCAGGCTATGAAGCTTGGCTACATTCAACGGCGCTTCGCCCATGTCAATGCCCATTACGTGGGCTCCTCGACGAGCCATGGCTTCGGACAGAATACCGCCGCCGCAGCCAACATCGAGCACTCGCTTGCCCGGCAGAGGTGCGCGCTCGTCGATATAATTCACGCGCAGAGGGTTTATGTCGTGCAGGGGTTTGAATTCGCTTTCTTTATCCCACCAGCGACTGGCCAGCGCCTCAAACTTGGCGATCTCCTGTGGGTCGACGTTCATACTTTGGGTTTGGCTTGTGTTTTCGGCTTTGCTTTCTATGTTCGTGGACATCTTGATCTTGTCTCTGTCGTTGTTCAGTCTTGGCCTTGATCGGCGGCAGCAATTTGTTGGGACCAGCGGGTTGCCATTTCAATCAGCTTACGGGTGTCGAAATGTTGTAGATCACCGTCATGAAGCTGCGCTCGCCCGGCAACCCACACATCGCTCACCTGGTTTGAGGCGGCGGAATAGACGATATTCGACACCACGTCATAACAGGGCTGGGAGTGCAGGGCATCAAGGTCAACGGCGATACAGTCGGCGGCTTTACCTGTCTCTAAAGAGCCGGTTATCTCTTCGAGTCCCAGGGATTTGGCGCCGTTAATGGTAGCCATTTCGAGGGCAGTAAAGGCATCGACGGCGGCTGCGTTGTTGGCCACTGGCTTGGCAATTAACGCTGCTGTGCGCATCTCGCCAAACATGTCGAGGTCGTTGTTGCTTGCGGCGCCATCAGTACCCAGGGCGACGGTCATTCCTGCATTCAATAAGTCTTGCACCGGGCAAAAACCACTGGCGAGTTTAAGGTTGGATTCGGGGCAATGCACAATACTCGCGGCGGAATCTTTTAGCTGTGCAATGTCCTCATCATTGAGCGCGGTCATATGAACACATTGCAGAGCAATATTCTGACTGATTAAACCGAGCTCTGCCAATCGGGCAATGGGGCGTTGCCCGGTCTTTTCAATCGCTTCGTTAACTTCGAATTGGGTTTCGTGCAGATGAATCTGCACCGGCATCTTGTATTCGATGGCCAGATTTTTGAGCGCCTTTAAGGGAGCATCGGATACCGTATAGGGTGCGTGAGGACCAAGGGCGACGCTAATTAAGGAGTTATCTTTATAACGCTCCGCGAGATCCAGACTCTTCTGAAGATACTCATCAGGTCCGCTGCCCCAGGGCGTGGGGAAATCCAGAATGGGGCCGCACACCTGCGCGCGCATACCGATGATATTCGCGGCGTCGGCGACCACCTCGGGGAAAAAATACATGTCACTGAAGCAGGTAGTGCCACCTCGCAACATTTCGGCCATAGCCAGTACCGCACCGTCTTTGACAAAATCAGGGCTGACCCAACGGCCTTCGGCAGGCCAGATATGGTCATTGAGCCATTCCATGAGAGGCAGGTCGTCTGCCAAGCCACGAAACAGACTCATGGCAGCATGGCCGTGCGCGTTAATCAGACCAGGTAGCAGAACATGATGCGCCAGGTCGCGTACTTCGTTCGCGGTGTAAGTGGCTTCGGCGTCTTCGCTTGGAAGTAGGGCGAGAATGGCGCCGTTGTTAATCACTAATGCATGGTTTTCGAGTACTTGCTTGCGGGGTACAATGGGGACGATCCAGCGGGCCTTGATAATAAGGTCCGCTTGTTGCCGAGCATTATCTGCGGCCATGGGCTGCTCTTTCCTTTAAGAGTGGTTGCAGTCAATCTGTGCGGCAGTATAACGAGATCCGAGCGTCGAACCAATCAGCGCGAGTAAGTTGCCTTACAAAGGGCGACGACCGAATCAGCAAAGGCATCGATATCGGTTTGTTTGTACTTCCAGTTTTTCACGTGCCAATCCTGAACCAGTGCCATCATATGGCTGGCAAGTAGCTTGTCGTCGCCCAAGTGGGCTTGTAACAACGACTCAAAGCGCAATTCTACATCGCGGGCGCAGGCTTTGTTCGCTTCGGGCAGATTCTTACTTTCCATAAATACAAAATAGAACCAGGGCCGCAAGCACTCGCTCAGATAGATATGGCCACGCAGCAAGCGCTCAATTTGTTCCTCGGCTGGCATATTGGTGTTGGTAAGGCTGGGTAACCAGTCGAAGGCAATGAGGTGCAGGGCCTCGGTAATCATGAGTGCGAGGGCTTCTTTACTCTCAAAATAGTTGTAGAGCCCGCCGAGACTGAGTCCGCTGGCCTTATGCAGGTCGCGCATGGACATTTTCGCAAAGCCCATTGAGGCGGCCAGTTCAAAGGTCGCCGAAATAATCGCTCGTAGGTTTTCTTCGGCTTTTTGACGGCGCTTGTCACTGGCGCTTGCGTAGTGGCGCGCGACCAACCCCTGGATAATACTTTCGTTGTCTAAGGGGCACAGTTCTTGAAATTCGGCGTAGTTGAAGCAGCGGCGCATAAAGGCTAATTTCACATTCATCGGCTTGACATTATTCTTCTATAATAGCAAAAATAGCATGAACGTTCGTTCATATATAAAATTGGTGATAGCTTATGACTCCCTTACTGCGTGATCGCGATGTGGAATTTCTGCTCTATGAATTCCTGAATACCGAAGACTTGCTAAAGCGCCCGCGCTATCAGGAGCACTCGCGCGAAATTTTTGATGCCACGCTCAATACGGCCAAAACCATCGCTGAAAAGTATTTTGCCAATCATAACGCCAAGGGCGACGCTAACGAGCCGCAGTTTGATGGCGAAAAAGTCACCCTGATCCCCGAAACGCAGGACGCCTGGAATGCTTTTGCTGACGCCGGGTTTTTAGCGGCGCATTATGATTTTGATCAGGACGGCATGCAGTTACCCGAGGTGATTTTGCGGGTAGCCATGTCCTACGTGAATGCAGCGAATGTTGCCAGTGCCGGTTATAGTTTTTTGACTATCGGTGCAGGCAATCTGATTAGCTCCTTCGGTACCGATGAGCAGAAAAAACGCTATCTTGCCCATATGAAGTCCGGTCGTTTTGCCGGAACGATGGCACTTACAGAGCCAGCCCAGGGCTCTGCGCTTGCCGATATCACCACCAAGGCGGTGCCGCAGGAAGACGGCAGTTATCGCATTTTTGGCCAGAAGATCTACATCTCTGGCGGTGATCAGTCCCTGACTGAAAACATCGTTCACATGGTTCTGGCCCGCATCGAAGGTGCGCCAGCAGGCACTAAGGGTATTTCGCTGTTTATCTGCCCCAAGGTTAAGGTGAACGAAGACGGTTCTTTGGGTGAGCGTAATGATGTGCACCTGGCAGGTTTGCTGCACAAAATGGGTTACCGCAACACTACCTCTACGGTGCTTAGTTTTGGTGAGCAGGATGGTGCCGAGGCTTTCCTTGTAGGCGAACCTCACAAAGGCCTTAGTTATATGTTCCAGATGATGAACGAAGCGCGTATTGGTGTGGGGCTGGGTGCCGCCGTGTTGGGATATCAGGGTTACAATTATTCGCTCGACTATGCCCGCCAGCGTCCACAGGGTCGTCACCCATCGAACAAAGACCCCGTATCGAAACAGGTTGCCATTATCGAACACGCTGATGTGCGTCGTTTGTTGCTGGCGCAAAAAGCCTATGCTGAAGGTTCGCTGGCCCTTTGCTATTACGCCAGTGCGCTGCACGAAGATTGCCATACAGCAGAGACAGAAGAAGCGCGCAAGGAGGCATTTCTTCTGCTGGACCTGATCACACCAATCGTGAAGTCCTTTCCATCCAAATATGGCCTGAAAGCCAATGAACTGGCGATTCAGGTGCTGGGTGGTGCGGGTTATATTCGTGAGTATCCGGTAGAGCAGTACTACCGGGATAATCGTCTCAATCCCATTCACGAAGGCACTGAAGGCATTCAGGGGCTCGATTTGTTGGGTCGTAAGGTAGTAATGAAAGCGGGTGCAGGTTACAAACTGCTCAATCGCGAAATCATGCAAACCCTGGCAGAAGCGTCTCAAGTAGAAGCGCTGAAGGCTTTGGCTGAATCGCTACAGAATGGCCTGCAATCGCTGAATGAGGTGACCCAAACCCTCGCCATGCAAATGGCCGCCGATCCAGACCGCATTCTCGCCAATGCCACGCTGTATCTGGATATGTTTGGCCGCGTCATGGTGGCGTGGTTATGGCTGCGGCAGGCGCTCATTGCCCGGTCGAAAATCGAGCAGGGTGATCTGCACGAAGACGACCAGAGCTTCTATGCAGGCAAGGTGCAGGCCGCGAAGTATTACATTAATTGGGAGCTGCCTGAAACCAAAGCACAGGCAGAGATTCTCAAGCAGGTTGAATCGACGCCTTATGAGATGAAAGGAGAGTGGTTTTGACTCATCTAAAAGTGTGACTGAAGTCTCGTTTTGGTGGAGTCGTATAACGATAGACTTGTAGTGCGGTAATTTGGCTGCCGATGTAGTCAGCCTCTCAAAAAATAAAAATTCAAAATTCAGAGGGATTACATGAGATATCTTTTCATTCCGCTTGTCGTGCTTTTGTTTTCATCATTGTCCTACGGGGCGCAAGACTACAACTCATCCAGGTCTAACAATAGTACTGTGGTTGGGCCAGATGATATCGAAAAACTACTTGATGCAGCGCGGTCCGATGTGATGTCGGTTGCAGAGGCGTTGATCGAAGCTGAGAGGCGCGTTGAAGGAAGCGGCTTTGACGTGACCGTTGAGGTAAACGTGCGTGTCGAGCGTGTACCTGCGCCGGGTAAAGTTATTATCCGCGAGGTAGGTAAGCGATAAAGGGCTAACTGTGACAGGGTAAGAATAC
>JBFHVM010000177.1:0-7064 GCA_041589495.1 Oleiphilaceae bacterium
CCCGGCGGGCACCACCAAAGGCAGCATCAAATTTGTGCTTGTTCAGCGCTTGCTTGAGTGCCTGTGTTTTCATGATGTCGGTGTGCTTGGCGCTACCATGGGTAAAGGGGCCAACACCTTGGGCAACGCCTTCTTCGTTAATATGTACAATGAGGTCGAGGCCGTATTTGCGCACCGTTTCTTCGCGGAATTTGATCATTTCCTTGAACTTCCACGTGGTGTCCACGTGGAGCAGCGGGAAGGGTGGGCGACCCGGGGCGAAAGCCTTGAGTGCCAGGTGCAGCATGACTGCTGAGTCCTTACCGATGGAATAAAGCATGACCGGATTATCAAATTCGGCGGCTACTTCACGAATAATGTGGATGCTCTCGGCTTCCAGCTGTTTCAAGTGAGTCAATTTGTCTTGGCTGATGGTCATCGGTGCTTGGTCTCACTGCGTTGCGGTTGGGTTGTCGACCGGCCAAACCAAGGCCTGCTCGACAAGGTCTAAAATTCAGGGCGCGAACTATACCAGAAATCGCGTTGAATAATAAGTTTCCTGCAAAGCTGCGAATAGTCGTTTGTCCCGGTATAATCAGCGTTTTTATCGAGGCATTTGGCTTCGAGCTTCATTTTTACGCAATTGAGACAGGATTTAATGGACGTAACCGCCTATATGACCGAAGTGGGCCAGGCTGCACGCGCAGCTGCCGCCGACATGGCCAGTGTCGATACCGCTGCCAAGAATAAAGCCCTGCTGGCTACTGCCGGCGTGCTGGATGCCCGCCGTGAGCTGTTGATGAGTGAAAACCGAAAAGATCTCGAAGCGGGTAAGGCTAATGGTCTCGAGCCGGCCATGCTGGATCGTCTCGAGCTAACTCCAGCTCGCATTGATACCATGATCGAAGGCCTTAAGCAGGTGGCGGCACTTTCGGATCCCATTGGTGTAATCAATGATCTCAAATATATGCCCTCCGGTATTCAGGTGGGCAAGATGCGTGTGCCATTGGGTGTGATCGGCATTATTTATGAGTCACGACCCAATGTGACCGTTGAGGCGGCGAGTCTGTGCATCAAATCAGGCAATGCCACGATTTTGCGCGGTGGCTCCGAAGCCATTCACTCCAATCAGGCGGTTGCTGCCTGTATTGCCGAAGGGCTTGAAGCGGCAGGCTTGCCCAAAACGGCTGTGCAGGTGGTTGAAACGACCGACCGCGCAGCGGTGGGTGCCATGATCACTATGCCCGAGTATGTAGATGTGATTGTACCTCGCGGTGGCAAAGGCTTGATCGAGCGTATCAGTCGCGATGCCAAGGTGACTGTCATCAAGCATCTTGATGGTATTTGTCACGTCTTTATTGATCGGGATGCCGATGCCGCGAAGGCCGTGGCCATTGCCGACAATGCCAAGACGCAGCGCTATGGCACCTGTAACACCATGGAGACCTTGCTGGTGGACGCGCCGCGTGCCGAAGAGATTTTGCCTCAGTTGGCAGAGATCTACCGCGCCAAGGGTGTAGAGCTGCGAGGTTGCGAGCATACCCGGGATATTCTCGATGAAGTGATTGCCGCGACAGAAGAAGATTGGGAAACCGAATATCTGGCGCCTGTGCTGTCCATAAAAGTGGTGGATGGCATGGCAGAAGCCATCGCGCATATCAATAAGTACGGCTCGCACCATACCGACACTATCGTAACCGAGAGCTATACCAAAGGGCGCCAGTTTTTGACTGCCGTAGACTCTTCTTCGGTCATGATCAACGCCTCCACGCGTTTTGCAGATGGCTTTGAGTACGGCTTGGGGGCCGAAATCGGAATTTCTACCGACAAGATCCACGCACGTGGGCCGGTGGGGCTCGAAGGTCTGACTTCAGAGAAGTTTGTCGTGTTGGGTGATGGCCATATTCGTCAATAAGCGAGGCATCAGGGTGGGGCAGTTTTGAAGGTGCGTGCGATTTTTGGTGGCTCCTTCGATCCGGTGCATATCGGGCATTTGCGCATGGCCGTCGAGTTGGCTGAAGCCTTGCGTCTAGAGCAAGTGAGTCTCATGCCTTGTTATACGCCCGTTCACAAGGGTGGGCTGGCTGCAACGCCGGCACAGCGCCTCGCCATGCTGGAGCTAGCTGTCTCTGATAATCCGCGATTGCGCATCGATCGACGTGAAATGGAACGTTCAGGCCCGAGCTTTACTTACGAGTCCCTCAAAATGTTAAGGGAAGAGTCGGATACTCCTGTGCTCCTGGTGATGGGGAGTGATTCGGCGCTTGGGCTGGCCGATTGGCACAAGGCAGAGGCCTTTGCTGATTTTTGCCATCTGGTGGTGTTGGAGCGGCCTGCAGTGGGACTGGACGCTGAAGTGCAAGGTAATTGGATGCGCACTGCCAAAGAGCTTGGGTTCAGTCAGGTGAGGGTTGCTGATGCGCTAGAAAGTACGACAGCAGGCAGCGTGTTACCCCTGCGCCTGAATTTGCTGGATGTGTCGAGTACGTACATTCGCAACGCAGTGAAACAAAATCGCAGCATTCGTTACCTCGTGACAGATGCAGTAGAGCGATATATTTGTGATAATGGGCTGTACACAGCCAACCTGGGAGGAAGTCCCCGTTAATATGCAAGCTGAAAAAATCCGCGAAGTCGTGGTAAATGCCCTTGAAGATCTAAAGGCAGACAATATTTCCGTATTGGATGTTAAGGATCGCACTAGCGTAACCGACTACATGGTTATCGCCTCCGGAACCTCAAATCGTCATGTTCAATCTTTGGCCAATAACGTGCTCTGCGAAGCGAAAGAGCATGGTTTGCGCCCTCTGGGTACCGAAGGGGGGACCGGAAGTGATTGGGTGTTGGTGGATCTGGGTGAGATCGTGGTACATGTTATGATGCCCGCCACACGCTCTTTTTATGATTTGGAGCGCTTTTGGCAGGATGGTCCGGACAACGCGGAGCTGACGGCAGAGCAATAGGCCGAGTAAAACAGTTACATCAGCGGGTTTCCGGCACGCCGGAGGGCCCGCTGCGCTGCGGAAAAATGCATGAAAATAAGAATACTGACCGTGGGCGGGAAAATGCCAGGCTGGGTCACGCAAGGGTGTCAGGAATACCTCAAGCGCATGCCTCGTGATCTGCCCATCGACATGATCGAAATTCCTCTCGGTAATCGTGGCAAAAAGGGTGATGCCCGCAAGGCCCTGCAGCAGGAAAGCGATGCCATGCTGGCAGCGATTCCCGATAAACACCACGTTGTGGCTCTCGAAGTAAAAGGGCGTGCGTGGAGTACCGAGCAGCTCGCGCAGCAACTTGACACCTGGCAACTTAACGCCGCGCCCGTGGATATTCTGATAGGTGGTCCCGACGGTTTGAGCGATGCTTGTCGCCAGCGAGCCAATCAGCAATGGTCACTGTCTAATCTTACCCTCCCGCATCCAATCGTTCGCGTACTGCTTGCCGAGCAGTTATATCGGGCCTGGACGGTCAATCAACATCATCCTTATCATCGCGCCTGATGACGACAAAGATACCCCGCTTTCCTGCACCAATGACGCCGAATAATCGGGGGGGTAGTCGTGCGTGGTGATCGTCGTTTAAAGGACCCAAATCGCGAAAAGCGCATTTATGCTTTTCGTACCCTGGTCGCTTTGCTGGTGGTATTTGCGCTCACGGGAGTGCTTGTTTTGCGTATGTATCAATTGCAGATGGTCGAACACCAGCACTTTGTCACGCTGTCGGACAAAAATCGCATGCAGTTGCAGTCAATCGCGCCTAACCGTGGACTCATCTACGACCGTAATGGTGTGCTGTTGGCGGATAATCAGCCGGTATTCAGTTTGGCCATTGTGACCGAGCATGTGGCAGACCTCGATGCCACCATCGCTCACGTGCGAGGTATTGTTGAGGTGAGTGATCAGCAGGTAGAGCGCTTTAAAAAGCGATTGCAGCGTGCGCGTCGACCGTTTCAGTCGGTGATTCTGAAGAGTAAGCTGAGCGAAGAAGAAATCGCTCGCATTGAGGTGCGTCGGCATGAGTTGCAAGGCGTTGAAATTGAAGCGGAGCTGGCCCGGCACTATCCACTTGGCGAAGCAACGGCACACTCTATCGGTTATGTCGGTCGTATTAATGAAAAAGAGTTGGGTAAGGTCGATGAGCGCAACTATGCGGCCACTAACTACATCGGCAAGTTGGGGGTAGAGCGCTTTTACGAGTCGGTGTTGCATGGTCGCGTGGGCTTTCAGACCGTTGAAACCAATGCTGGCAACCGTGTATTGCGGGTGCTTGAGCGCGTCGATCCATTGCCTGGCGTCGATTTAAACCTGCACATGGATGCGCGTTTACAGTTGCGCGCGATGGACGCTCTCGAAGGGCGTCGAGGAGCAGTGGTCGCGATTGAGCCTGAGACGGGTGGTATTCTCGCTTTGGTGAGTACGCCGAGCTTTGATCCGAACCAGTTCGTTACAGGTATTGATCACAAAAGTTATGCCGCATTGCGGGATTCGCTTGACCTCCCACTATTCAACAGGGCTCTGAAAGGGCAGTATCCGCCGGGATCGACCATCAAGCAGGTAATTGGTTGGGGCGGACTAGACAGTAACGTGACGACCAAGCAATACACCATTTGGGATCCGGGCTGGTATCAACTCGCCAACGATGAACGCCTCTACCGCGATTGGAAGCGGGAGGGGCACGGTCGCGTGAATCTGAAAAGTGCCATTGCCGAGAGTTGCGACACTTATTTTTATGAGCTGGCCTACAACATGGGTGTGGATCGTATGTCGCATTATTTGGGGATGTTCGGATTTGGGCAGAACACTGCTCTGGACATCAGTGAGGCGCGATCGGGGATTCTGCCAACGCGTGACTGGAAACGCGCTATGAAAGGGCGCCCCTGGTACCCTGGCGACTCGCTAAATTTGAGTATCGGGCAAGGGTTTATGTTGGCCACACCTCTCCAGCTGGCGACGATGACGGCAGTGATTGCTAATGATGGCAAATGGGTCGCGCCGCGCATGGTGAAAGATGTGACGCTGGCTTCTGGTCAGGAACTGCCGGTTCGCAATGTGTCGATGGAAGATGTGCCCATCCAACGCAGTGAAGACTGGGAGTTTATCATCGATAGTATGGAAGAAGTGATGCACGGACGCCGCGGCACGGCGCGCGCCAGCGGTGCCCGGGCGGCGTATCGTATGGCGGGTAAAACCGGCACCGCGCAGGTGGTAGGTATTAAACAGGGCGAGGAATATGATGCCGAAGCCCTCAAGGAGCGCCATCGCGATCATGCCTTGTTTGTCGGTTTCGCACCCTTGGATAATCCCCAAATCGCAGTCGCGGTGATTGTAGAAAATGGTGGTGGCGGCAGTACTTCAGCCGCACCGGTCGCGCGTGAGCTTTTTGATGCCTGGCTACTGGAGTTGTCTCCACAGCAGGAGCAACAGCAAGCAGGATTGGGAGTGCAGCACTAATGGGGCAGGATTTTCTCCGGCAGATGCCGGGCGCCGAAAATCATTTACAGCGAGGCGATGGTCTTTTATTTCGCCTGCATATTGACCCCATTTTACTGGTGTTGTTACTGACGCTGGGCATTGTTGGTCTGTTTATACTGTACAGTGCCAGCGGACAAAATATGATTTACGTTGAGAAGCAGGCGACACGCTTTGGTATTGCACTGGTCGTCATGTTTGTCTTCGCCCAGTTTGATCCAGGTGTATATAAGCGCTGGTCGCCTTGGTTATTTGCGCTGGGAGTCTTGGCTCTACTGGGTGTGATGTTATTTGGAACTGGGGCCAAGGGTGCGCAGCGCTGGTTGCAGTTGCCGGGGTTGCCGCGTTTTCAGCCCTCGGAGTTCATGAAGCTGGTGGTGCCTATGATGATCGCCTGGTACCTCTCCCGGCGCTACTTACCGCCCGCCAAGCGGGATGTGCTGGCCTCGTTGGCGCTGATATTTGTTCCGGTGTTTTTTATCATTAGGCAACCGGATCTGGGTACTTCTATTCTTATCGCTGCATCTGGGATTTTTGTATTGATGCTGGCAGGAATCAGCTGGCGCTTGGTGTTTGGCTTTTTGGCCCTGGTGGCGGCGGCTGCACCGCTTATGTGGATGTTTGTGATGCGGGATTATCAGAAGCAGCGCGTGCTAACTTTTCTCGATCCAGAAAGCGATCCTTTAGGAGCCGGCTGGAATATAATTCAATCCAAAACTGCCATCGGCTCAGGTGGCGCCTGGGGTAAAGGCTGGCTGGATGGCACTCAGTCGCAATTGAACTTTCTGCCTGAAAGTCACACTGATTTTATTATTGCTGTATGTGCCGAAGAGTTTGGCTTCGTTGGGGTGCTCATGTTGTTGGGCTTGTATGTGCTGATTGTACTGCGCGGCCTGCATATTGCCCTCAAGGCGCAGGAATCGTTCAGTCGCCTGCTGGGTGGAAGTCTCATTCTTACTTTTTTTGTTTATGTCTTTGTGAATATTGGTATGGTGAGTGGCATATTGCCGGTTGTCGGAGTGCCACTGCCTTTGGTAAGTTACGGTGGCACTTCGGCGGTGACGCTCATGGCGGCTTTTGGTGTGCTGATGTCGATTCATACGCATCGCAAAATGCTTTCGGGCTAACAGTTCTGCCGCTTTGCTTTTCATGAGCGTGTCTCTGCAGAGGGGGCAAACAGGGATAAAAAACAACAGGGTGGTTGGAAACTAATGCTAAGGGGGTTCAGGGTGGTAAATATGTGGTTGCGTATGGTCGTAGTTCTGGTGATTGCTGCCCCGGCTGCAGCCAGTTATCAGGATCACCCTGAGGCCCAGCGCTTCATTGATGAGATGGTCAGTGAGCATGGTTTCAGCGCTGCCGATTTGCAGAGAATCTTTGCCCAGGCAGAGAAAAAAGAAAGCATTCTCGAAGCGATTGCGCGTCCTGCTGAAAAGCGTCTCGAATGGAAGGGTTACCGCAAGATTTTTTTAACTGGCGATCGCATTAAAAAGGGTCGAGAATTTGTGCGTGAACATCAGGCCACGTTGGCGCGTGCTGAAATAGAACTGGGCGTCCCTCCACATATTGTGGCTGCAATTATAGGGGTTGAAACCCGTTACGGTCGCAACAAAG
>JBFHVM010000178.1:0-7058 GCA_041589495.1 Oleiphilaceae bacterium
GTGAAAGCACCTCGTCTGAAGTGTCGATGGAGGCGACTACGATTCAGGGTTCAGCGATCAAAGGTGTCATCAGCGATGGCTTGGTCAACGCCTATCGTGTAGTTAACAATGCCGGCGTGTTGGAAGTGGGCAATCAGGTGTTAGCAACGGGGCGCACCAATAGCGAGGGCGAGTTTAGTCTGGCTCTCGATGGTAGCTTCAGTAATGATACTTTGGTCATCGAAGTGGCTGCGGATGCGCAGACGCGTATGACCTGTGATGTGACAGATGGCTGTGGTACAGATGGCACAGGCAGTGCCATTTTATTTGGTGACCAGTTTAGCCTGACTAGCGATTTTTCCATGCTGGGTGTAGTGACTGGAGTGAATAGCGGCCAAACATTTGCCACCAGCCTTAACCCCATGACGCATATGGCGGTTGCACAGGCAAATGCCGAGATTGATGGCTTGTCAGCAAGCAATATCGATGCGGCAATGCGCGCAGTCGAAAGCATGCTAGCGCTTGACGAAGGTTCTTTGGACCAAATAGCGATTGATATTACGGATCTATCACTGGGTGATACGCCAAGCAAAACCCAGTTGGAACTTGGTGTGATGGCAGCATCTTTTTTGAATCTGGTGAATACGCCCGACTGGGATGGTATTGAAGAAGTGCTGCAGCATGTAGAAGATCGCATGGCCAATGGCGGCCAGCTGGCCAGTGTCAATAGTGGCGCGCTGCGCGATGTGACGCTCGATGATCTGTTCAGTGGTGCCGAGAATATTGCAGACGGCCTGGTTGCCGCCGCACCCGGCGCAGCTTATGTAGAGACGCTCACTCAGGTTTCTGATGAGGCTGTGGTTGCCTATAACGAGGTAACGCAGAGTGGTAATCAGGTTGATCCCGTGGCGATTGTGTCTCAACCGCAATCCGTAGATATTGATGAGGGCGGTAACGCGACCTTCTCCGTGGCTGCGAACGGCGGTGGTGAGCTCAGTTTTCAATGGCGCAAAGATGGTGTGGCGATTAGCGGTGCAACTTCTTCGAGCTACACGGTGAGTGCGGCGGCCCTGGCTGACGCGGGAGTGTACGACGTTATTGTTAGCAATAGTGTAGGGGCTGTGGCTTCGAATGGTGCCTTGCTTGTTGTAACGGAGCCTCCCGTGAGTCTTGGATCTATTGCGTTGAGTTGGGATATCCCTACGCAGCGAGAAGATGGTACCGCGCTCGAGCTGTATGAGATTGATGGTTATGTCATTGCTTATGGCACAGAGTCTGGTCAGCTTACCAGCTCATTGAATGTCATTGGCGGTGGCGAAACGGCAGCGGTAATTGCCGACCTGCCTCCTGCGACCTACTACTTTGCTATTGCGACAATCGATAGCGATGGTCGCCAGGGTAATTACTCAGCAGAAATAACTCAAACCATTATGTAACTATTCGTTTAGCTTTAAAGCTGCTCTAATACAACCCGCCCTGCATCTCAGGGCGGGTTTTTTGTTTTCTCGGAATAGTTTCTTCGATGAGTACCAAAAAAGATTTATTGGCATGGCATCCGGCGCTGGTGGCCATTCACTGGTTATCTGCAGTAGTGATACTCGGCTTGTATGCATTGGGTTGGTATATGGTTGAGTTGGATTATTACGACGACTGGTATCGCTCTGCGCCCATGTGGCACAAGGCATTTGGACTTTTCTGGTGTCTAGTGATCATCTTACGGCTAATCTTGCGCCTTTGGCTGACCCGACCGACTCACCTGGAAACACATCGTCGCTGGGAGCGCTTGCTGGCTTCGGCAGTGCATGCGGCGTTTTACGTTTTGCTATTCTTTTTATTTGCCACAGGGTACGTGATATCAACCGCCGATGGGCGTGATATTGATTTGTTTGACTTGATTTCGGTACCGGCATTATTTACTGAAGCGCAATTAGAGCAATGGTTTGAGTACCCCGAAGATGTAGCGGGAGAGTGGCACGAATTGGCGGCAGATGTGCTGGTAATTCTGGTGGTGATTCATGCATTGGGTGCCATCAAGCATCATGTTATTGATCGGGATGCGACCTTGCGTCGTATGCTCACACTCAGGCGTAATTAGTTAAATCTGAATAGATCATATGGACCGTCGCTGCTAGCAGGCGATGGCATGACTTCAAACACAAGAGGAGAAGACGCAATGATTAAAAAGGGTTTCTTGATTTTAGTAGCGCTATTTATCACCGTTTCGGCACAGGCTGCGGATTATGTGATTGATACCAAGGGCTCCCATGCCTTTATCCAGTTTCGTATTCAACACTTGGGTTACAGCTGGCTTTACGGGCGGTTTAATGAATTTGAAGGGGAGTTCAGTTTTGATGATGCGAAGCCCAAGCAGGCGAGTATTTCGGTAGAGATTGACACCGCCAGCGTGGATTCCAATCATGCAGAGCGAGACAAGCACTTGCGTAGCGATGATTTTCTCGACGTGGAAAAGTTTCCAAAAGCCAAGTTTGTCAGCACGCGTGTGGAGCCAAAAGGTGAGGGTAAAGCCACGGTTTACGGTAATCTCACGCTTAAGGATGTGACTAAAGAAGTCGCTCTCGATGTGTACAAAGTCGGTGAAGGTAAAGACCCCTGGGGCGGTTATCGCGCTGGTTTTCAGGGCAGTACTAAATTTGCCCTTAAAGACTTTAATATCATGAAAGATTTGGGGCCGCTGTCGCAGGAAGTCGAAATGATTCTTTCAGTGGAAGGAGTCAGAAAGTAAATACTTATTAGGTATTGTTGCAGACCGGAATCTGTCTTGGTTCCGGTCGCCTTGATTCATTGCCTGCCTCAATTGTTTTTCTCAAACCTGCCACGCAAGAGTAGCCTTGCGCTTTTTCAAATTTGCGAATTTTTTCGCTTTGCACAGCAAACTGCGATTGCGTAAACCCTCTCAGTGCCTGGGATATTTAAAAAAAACATATAAAACAATGAGATAGTAATTTGGCATAAAGACTGCTCTTCACTTTTTAACAAAATTTGGGAGAGTGATTATGTGTCTGGAAAACCGTGTTCGCATACCTGCGGCAAACCAAGAAAGTATGACCTCGCTGATCAGCGAACTGATGGAGCGCATTTTTGCTGGCCTGATGTGCGTGATCTTATTTCCCTTTTGGCTAATCAACGTAGTGCTGGCAGTAATCTGCTTTGAAAAACCTTTAATTGTGGATTCTGGCCGGGACCTGATGGGCCGAAAAGTAGCCCGGTATCATTTTAGTCGGGGCATGGTACGTAGCTCTCCAGCAATGTTACAGGTTTTTATCGGTGTCAGACGTCTGGTTGGCTTGCCAGTTGAATGCCCTGTTAGCAATTTAAGGCGTGCTTTTGGCTCTGTAAAACCCGGTGTTACGAGCCTCTATGCCCTTCAAAAGCTCTCCGGATACTGTGTTGGCAATGCTGATGAAGCCACGCTTAAACAGCAGCAGATGGGCGTGGGGGCGCAGTGGGCGATGGCTGCACGCTATTGGGTTACGGCGCTGATCTGTAAGCCCCGTATTCTTATCAAGACAGCCCGATTCAGTTTATTCGGCATACGCATCAACAACCTGACGATGGCTCAGGCTGTCAACAAAGTGTTGCCGATGACTCCAACAGCGCGTCCCCAATTGAGTTTTTTCGTGAATGTAAACTCTTACAATCTGGCTCAATCCCTTCCCAGTCTGAAAGATACGATCAATTCAGCCGATTGGGTGTTTGCTGATGGTTCAGGTGTGCGTCTCGCGGCCCAAAAAAGTGGCCTGGCCTTACTGGACAACGTCAATGGTACGGATATGTTACCCGAGCTTTGTGAACGTGCAGCGATGCAGGACAAAAGCCTATTCTTGCTTGGCGCAGCACCAGGCGTGGCTGAGCAGGCGGGGGTTAACTTGAGTGACCGTTTTCCTGGACTTGAGATTGCCGGCTCACATCATGGGTTCTTCGACGAAGAAGAAAACCAAAATATTATCACCCAGATAAACGAGTCTGGTGCCAGTATTTTGCTTGTAGCGATGGGTACGCCTCTACAAGAGGCCTGGTGTGTGCAACACCGTGATGCATTGCAAGTGGAGACGGTATTGGCGGTGGGAGGCCTGTTTGATTTTTATTCGGGACGTATACCCCGAGCGCCCCTATGGATGAGAGAGTTGGGCTTGGAGTGGGTATGGCGCTTGCGTCAGGAGCCGATTAAAAAGTTTAGACGCTATGTTATTGGCAATCCTTTGTTTTTGTATCGAACACTTATTGCATCAAGAGGTTAATGCATATGATTACTTTGACCTTAAATTTACTGTGTAACCGTCCGTTTTTTTCAACCTTGCGCATTGCTAAAGCTGAGAAAAAGGCGCCTGGCATTGCTCGTGGTTTGCCTCGGACTTTGCAATGCATTCTTGCTGGCACTGCTCTTGTGCTGCTTGCGCCACTCATGTTGTTGACGGCGTTGATCATTCGAGTT
Organism: Oleiphilaceae bacterium; assembly: GCA_041589495.1. GTDB lineage: Bacteria > Pseudomonadota > Gammaproteobacteria > Pseudomonadales > Oleiphilaceae > PZPK01. The sequence goes on from JBFHVM010000178.1 coordinate 4,433, forward strand.
GAAAGTCCTGGCGATGCCCTGTTCACGCAGACACGGGTGGGAAGACATGGTCGCCGTTTCACGCTTTATAAGTTTCGCTCCATGCGCACGGTTAAAGATCCGGCCTATGTAGATGTCAGCGCAATGGCGAGCGATCGCGAGGGCGTATGCAAGAAGTTTTATCATGACCCCCGAGTAACACGCTTTGGTCGTTTTATTCGTAAGTTTTCGATTGATGAGTTGCCGCAGTTAATCAATGTATTGAAAGGTGACATGGTGCTGATTGGCCCGCGCCCCGCCTTGGAACGGGAGACTGATGTGTATTCCTTGCATGCAAAGGGGCGCTTGCAGACTACCCCTGGCCTTACCGGGCTTTGGCAAGTTTCCGGGCGCGCCGATACAACGTTTGAAGAGCAGATTGAACTGGATTTACGCTATGTTTCGGAGCAGAGTATGTTCTGCGATTTAAAAATTATCTTTGCAACCATTCCGGTTGTGTTATTTGGCAAGGGTGCCTATTGATCGCGATACCGCATCTCAACTTAGACCCCGCTACCTGCGGGGTTTTTTGCATTTAGATTATGCGTTGCAAAATGGGAAGGCCTGCAATTTGAGAGAATAAAAAAACAAAAAAACCAATAAAAACAATTGGGTAAGATTTGGCACTGCCCTTGCAGTGTTCAACTTAGTCCAATAAATAGGTTGTTGTCATGTATTGCGTGTCGCAAGATTCTATCGCCTCAAAAATGCTTGCCGCTGGGGCACACTTGATGTGCCTGGTAGTGTTGATCTGCTCAATTTCGGCCTGTACGCAACATCACGCACTCATTACACCTCAACACTCCAATATCGAAGCAGAACAACGCGTCGAACAATCTGGCCATGAACGGCTCTATGAAATGTGCCCTTCGCAACAGTACGACCCAACGGTGGATCGTGGACCTAATAGTGCGGCCGCATTGCCCGGCATTACGAGTAACGATCCGGTACTGAGTCCGGGAGATTTGATTGAGGTCTACATCGAAAATGGAGACGGGTTTAATGGTCGCTACGTAGTAAGCCCTGAGGGGCTCATTCATATACCCTATTTACGAGGCATTCAGGTGCGAGGGCTCGATACCTATCGCGTGGCGGAGAGAGTGGAACTAGAACTGGTGCGAGCAGAGATGTTTCAGGCATCGACCATTGCCATCAACGTGCAAGTGCTGGAATGGGCTGAAATTGATGTCGTGGTGTCTGGTGCTGTATTTCAACCTGGACGGCACTTTATCAATAAGCATTATGCCGAAGCCCGGCACGAAGAGAAAACAACAGCCTTTGGTGACTATCGCAGTACACGCTTGCTTTCAGAAGCACTGCGCGCAGCTTCAGGTATTCGTCCTGACGCGAATGTGGAACGCGTTATCCTTGAACGCAATGGTTGGCATGTCGAGATAAACATGAAAGGTGTGCTGACAGGTGAGTCCGTTACTGATGTCCCGCTCATTGCTGGCGACAAGGTGACGATTCCCAGTTTGGGCTGTGTGCGCAGTGCGCTGATTCGTCCCAGTCAGATTACACCCAAAGGCTTTCGTGTGTTCATGTCTAATTTAACCGATAGTGCACATTCCAATGCCAATGCTGCCGTGGGGCGTTTCAGCGCAAACCTGCCGTACGGTGCGCGTCTGTTGCAGGCAGCTGTGTCGGCAAACTGCGTCGGTGGTGCCGAATGGACCAACGCCCCCCGTAAAGTCATGGTGGCGAGCAACGATCCGGTGACGGGAGAGTTCAAGGTAGTACAACGATCCATCGAAGCCTTGATGCGTTTTGCGCATGATGAAGTGCACAATCCGTATCTGATGCCCAATGATGCTGTGGCATGTTACGACTCCGATGCGACCAACATGCGTGATATTGCGCGCTTTATGCTGGACATTATCAGCCCCTTTCGCGCGCTTTGAGGTTGTAACGGATGATTGACTCAGACAAGCAGCTCAAAATACCCAGCAAGGACGACGTAATACGAGCCCGCCGCATCCAGCGTTGGAGGAGTCCTTATCTTCTGTGGGGCTTGCTCTCCTACGGACTGATTTGTGTGTGTGTTATTTTTTACTTGAGTCGCGAACCCGTATTCAGCAGCAATATGGCAATGGTGTTGCCGGGGTCTGGTTCCAGTACCAGCGTACAGCTGGAAAATGTAGGGCAGGCCAAGTCAGATACAAAATCTCCGTTTGCCGGTGCCAGCTTCAATCCGCGGGTCAATTACAAAGAAATGCTGAAAAGTCGCGAGGTGATTGAAGGGGCTGCTAAAGCTCTTGGTATCACAATTACCGAATTTGGGCTGCCCAAAATCAAGTTGACGGCGCAAACCAGTATTATTGAAGTGCATGTGAATGCCGGAACCGGTGCGATCGCCAAAGAAAAAGCCTGGGCTCTTTACCATGCATTTCAGGCGCATCTCGATACCTTAAGAGCCGATGAGGCGATGCGCAGAGATCAGAGCGTGATGCGGGTACTCGATCAGTATAAAGGCCGACTGCGGGAAACACGTGAGGCTTTGGTGGGTTTCCAGGAGCAGTCGGTACTGATCGAAGAAAGCCAAATGAGCCAGATGATGGCAACACTGGCTGATGTACGTTCTCAGCTACTATTTGCAGAGGCGGAGCGA
>JBFHVM010000179.1:0-7048 GCA_041589495.1 Oleiphilaceae bacterium
GCCGAAGGTGCCATGCTGGTCCACCTTGGTATGTCGGGCAGTTTACGCGTGATTACCGACGCCACCCCCCTGTTAAAGCACGATCATGTGGATGTGCACATGTCCAGCGGCGTGCGCCTGCGCTTTAATGATCCCCGCCGTTTTGGTTGCTGGTTATGGGCAGAGCACTGGCCCGACCACCCCTTGATTGCGCATCTGGGGCCGGAGCCTCTGTCTGAAGACTTTGATGGTACTTATTTACACGAGCGATCTCGCGGTCGTAAAGGTGCGATCAAAGCCTTTGTCATGGATTCGGGTGTTGTGGTGGGCGTGGGGAATATTTATGCCAATGAGGCCCTGTTCATGGCGGGAATCGATCCCAGGCGGGCGGCAGGAAAAGTGTCTCTGGCCCGCTATACCCGTTTGGTCGAATGCATCAAACAGGTACTTAGTGCCGCGATCACGCAAGGCGGTACCACCTTACGGGACTTTGTGAACAGTGACGGCAAGCCAGGCTATTTTGCACAGCAATTGTATGTTTACGGTCGCGGAGGAGCGCCATGCAAGGCCTGCGGTAAGGCGTTAAAGGAAGTGCGCCAACAGCAACGGGCCACCGTTTTTTGCGGAGCATGTCAGCGCTAGCCGGTCATTCACTTTGTAATTAGACAGCACCGCGATAGCCGCTATAGTTAATCAGTAGCTATTGAAATTTTTGTACCGGACTCGCGGTACTGCCGGGTGGGAGAGGATTCACACACATGTTTAAATCAAAGTCACTTTTAGCAACTTGTCTGGCCTTGCTGTTGTCGCTACCGGCTACGGGCTGGAGTAACACTATCGAAGAAACGCCCGGTGCGTTGGCCATGACCGCCGACACCATTTTTGTGCGCCCAGTCATGCTGGTCACGACGATTCTGGGAGCAGGTGTCTTTATCGTCTCATCACCTTTCTCGGCTTTGGGCGGTAATATCGACGAATCCTGGAATGTGCTGGTGGAACAGCCTTTCGAAACCACATTTGTACGCTGCCTCGGTTGTACCATGAATGGTCGCAAGGTCAGTAAGGTGGTTGAGCAGGAAGACTGAGTTTTCTTTGAAATGAAAAAGGGGGCTTGCGCCCCCTTTTTTTTCGGATGTCTGACGCAGAGAGCGGCTAACCTTCTATTAATTCCTGCCAGGCAAACTTGGGGTCGCCCATGGCGTGGAAAAAGGGATTCAATAACTCTTCTTTTGTGTTGTAGCGCAGTACTTCAAGCTTCTCATCGACCAGTTGGCCTCCGGCGGCATTGAGTACGGCATGAGCAGCGGCGGTATCCCATTCGCTGGTCAGTGCCAAGCGAGGGTACCAATCGGCTGAGCCCTCCGCCAGCGCGCAAATCTTCAAGGAGCTACCCATACTCACCAGTTCTACGCTACTGAAACGTGGGCGGATACGCTCAATAAGCGCATCGAGCGCCTCAGCACCATGGCGACGACTGCCCACCACTTTCAGTTCGTTGCCTTCCTGCAAAGGTCGCGCGCTGATTGCTGTGAGTTCGCCCGCATCTTCGCGCCAGGCTCCTTCACCGGCAATACCGGTATACAGCACGTTTTTCACCGGTACATAAACCAATCCGAGCACGGGTTCACCCCGTTCAATCAGGGCAATATTTACGGTGAATTCGCCATTGCGATTGATGAATTCCTTGGTGCCATCTAGCGGGTCTACCAGCCAATAGCGTTGCCATTGCTGTCGCTCGTTATAGTCTGGAATGCCGCCCTCTTCAGACAGCACAGGCCAGTCGGGGGTGAGGGCTTTGAGCCCCGCATCGATCACATGGTGGGCCGCATAGTCGGCGCGCGTCACCGGAGAGTCGTCTTCCTTGTTTTCGATTTCAATGTCGGCGTCGGCTTCGTACACCTCCATGATGGCGTCACCCGCCTGACGAATAATGGAGGTGAGTTCGGCGAGCAATTCGCTGTGTGCGCTCATGGCTTGTCCTTGTCTACTGATTGGCTTGTGAATGTTACGGCGCTATCACCCTTGCTGGTGAAGAGCTAAAATAGCGGGCAAGCACACGATTATAGAGAGCAGAATGATCGACTGGAATGACATACGTACCGTTTTTCTGGATATGGACGGCACATTGCTGGACCTCCACTACGATAATTACTTCTGGCTGCATCATTTGCCGCAACGACTGGCCGAATTACGTGGTGAAAGCCCGGCGCTGACGCGTGTCCAATTGGAGCAGATGTATCAAGAGCACCATGGCACGCTCAATTGGTATTGCCTGGATTTTTGGGAACAAGCCCTACAGATTGATCTGTTGGCGCTCAAACGCGAGGTGGCGGATCGAGTGGCTTACCGTCCCAGCGTGAAAGATTTTCTGCGCAGCATCCACGAGCATGGGTTAGACGTGGCGATTGTGACCAATGCGCATGCTAAAAGTATTCAGATCAAACTGGAGAACACCGACTTGGGCGATCAGGTGGACGAAATTATTACCTCACATGATTTTGGGCTACCCAAAGAAGATGTGCGCTTCTGGCAGCTCTTGCGTGAGCGGCGCGAATATGATCCGGCCAACACGGCTTTTTTTGACGACAATGAAGCCGTGTTGGCGTCTGCGGGAAAAAGCGGGATTCGCCACCTGTACAGTATTGCCCACCCCGATAGTCAGCAGGATAGACGCACTTCAAGTGACTTTACGCTGATACATGATTTCAAGGATATCCTGCCACGACCATGAGTAAGCACGATAAGTCTGCAGAGCAGGGCGATGAGAAAGTTCGTCTCGACAAGTGGTTATGGGCCGCACGCATGTTCAAAACCCGCAGCTTGGCAAAAGAGGCGATTGAAGGTGGCAAGGTGCATTACAATGGCCAGCGATGTAAACCGGGCAAGGTGGTTGAGCTGGATGCCGAGCTGCAGGTGCGGCAAGGCTGGTTTGACAAGGTGGTGATCGTCAAGGGGCTCTGCGCACAGCGTAAGAATGCGACCTTTGCCCAAACACTGTATGAAGAAACTCCCGCAAGTATTGAAAAACGGGAACAGGCACTGGCTGAACGCAAAGCCTTACAGGCCACGCAGCCGGTACCTTTCAGGCGACCTAACAAAAAGGACCGTCGTCTGATCCATCGATTCAAATCCACGCGTCAGCAAAGTGAAGATTAAGCATGAGTCAATCCGAAGGTTTTCAGAAGTTTTTGTTTGAAACGTTACAGATACGCGGTGAGTGGGTGCGCCTGGAAGATAGCTATCGCAAGATGGTTGCCAATCACGATTACCCGGAACTGGTGAATCGCCTGCTTGCAGAAACCACGGCAGCAGCGGTCCTGCTCACTGGTACGCTTAAGTTCTCGGGGCGTTTATCCATTCATGCGCGAGGTGATGGCCCTGTTTCGCTGTTAATGGCCGAAGCCACCGATAAGCGACGTTTTCGTGCCATCGCCAAGTTCGATGAGTTACTGGAGCAGGAAATGGATTTACGCAGCCTGTTGGGTCGTGCGCAAATGGCGATCACCATTGAGCCCGATAAAGGCCAGCGCTATCAGGGGGTGGTGCCCTTGGAATATCCAGAAGTAGCGACCTGTCTGGAGCAATACTTTGAACTGTCGGAGCAGCTCGATACGCACTTTAGTCTGTTCAGTACGGAAACCGCAGTCTACGGTCTGATGTTGCAAAAACTGCCGAATTATCGCGAGCTGGAAGATCAGGATGCCTGGGATCGAGTTGTGCAGATGGCGAAAACCCTGACCCTGGACGAGTGGCAACAAAACGACAATGCCACGCTCACGCATCGCTTGTACCACGAAGAACAGGTGCGCTTGTTTGACGAACAGGACGTGGCGTTTGAGTGTTCCTGTTCGAAAGAGCGCTCACTGGCTTCCATAGAGGCCTTGGGTAGGGATGAGGCGCTGGATATTCTGGAACACGAAGCCGTCATTAGCGTGGATTGCCAGTTTTGTGGTACCCACTACGCCTTTGATCGTCAGGCGGTCGAACAGCTGTTCGAGCTGGGCCAGCGCCACTGATTTACCTGCCAATTTGGTAACAGACTGTGAAATGCGTCGTCTTGGCGGCGCCCTCTACGATTTTATGTCGTTTTTTAACCAGCTTTTTGTCATAATGGCGCCCCAATTTTTTCAGGACCCCTAAGCAGTGGTCGAATACCCAATTCAAGTGAGGTCGAAGTGAGTAACACTTATGTTGATCTGAGTTCAGCAATTCTGGTTGAGCACGCACTTGAGCGCAAAGAAGGCAGACTCGCTGCCAATGGTTCTCTGGTCGTTACCACCGGCAAGAGAACTGGTCGCTCTCCCATGGACCGTTTCATTGTTGACGAGCCAAGCACGTCGGATGCAATCAACTGGGGCCCGATCAACCGTCCCTTCGATCCAAACAAGTTCGATGCCTTGTGGGAACGTGTAGAAGCCTACCTGGCAGAGAAAGACAGCTATGTCTCTCACCTGCACGTGGGTGCTGACCCCGATCACTACCTGGCGGTTAAAGTGACTACCGAAACCGCCTGGCAGAACCTGTTTGGTCGTAACCTGTTTATTCGCCCTGAAAGCTACAACCCTGCCGACAAGCAGGAGTGGGAAATTCTCAACGTCGCCAGCTTCGAGTGTGATCCCGAGCGCGACGGCACCAACAGCGACGGTACGGTGATGATCAACTTCGCCAAGCGTCGTGTGCTGCTGGCCGGTATGCGTTATGCGGGTGAAATGAAGAAAGCCATGTTCTCAGTGCAAAACTTCCTGTTGCCCGAGAAAGACGTACTGCCCATGCACTGCTCTGCTAACGTGGGTGATGACGGCGAAACTACCCTATTCTTCGGATTGTCCGGTACCGGTAAAACTACGTTGTCTGCCGATCCTGAGCGTTTTCTCATTGGTGATGATGAGCACGGCTGGGGTAAAGGTACGGTCTTCAATCTCGAAGGCGGTTGTTATGCCAAGACCATCGATCTGTCGCAAAAGAACGAGCCGATTATCTGGGACGCTATCAAGTTTGGTGCCATCGTTGAAAACGTGGCACTGGATGACGACACGCGTACTCCTGACTACAGCGATACCAGCCTGACTGAGAACGGTCGTTGTGCTTACCCGCTGGAGCACGTTGAGAAGCGTGTTCTCGAGAATCGTGCCGGTGAGCCGAATGCCATTGTGTTCCTAACCTGTGACATGACGGGTGTACTGCCCCCGGTGTCTCTGCTGAGCAAAGAAAGCGCAGCGTATCATTTCCTGAGTGGGTACACGGCGCTGGTGGGTTCTACCGAAATGGGTTCCGATTCCAAGCTTAAGTCGACCTTCTCTACTTGCTTTGGCGCACCGTTCTTCCCGCGTCCTGCCGGCGAATACGCTGAGCTGCTAATGAAGCGTATGGAAGAGTTTGGCTCCAAGGTTTACCTGGTAAACACCGGCTGGACCGGTGGTTCTTACGGTGTTGGCCAACGTTTCAGTATTCCGACCACGCGTGGCATTATCTCTGCGATTCAAAGCGGAGCGCTGGTTGATGTTGAAACAGAGCACCTCGAATTACTGAACCTGGATGTGCCTAAAGAGGTACCTGGCGTAGACACCGAGCTGCTCAACCCGCGTAACACCTGGGCTGACAAAGACGCTTACGATGCCAAGGCAAAAGATCTGATTTCCCAGTTCGTTGAGAACTTCAAGAAATTTGATGTGTCTGAAGCGATCGTTGCAGCCGGTCCCCAGCTGGGCTAGGCTGCACTTAGTGCATTACAAAAAAGCCCGCTTATAGCGGGCTTTTTTGTATCTAAGGGCAGGGTTAGCAGTTGTCTTAATCGGTTGCCGAAGTAGAAACCTGGTTCTTACCCAAGGATTTGGATTGATACAATGCCTCATCGGCACGATCGATAAGCTGCATGAGGGTGTCGCCTTGTCTGGAAAGCGTTAAACCCAGACTTACCGTTATTCCTTCGCATGAACCGAATTCATGCTTGTCAATCAGTTGACGGATTTTGTTTGCCAACAATACCAATGAAGGCTTGTCGGTTTCAGTGATGACAATAATAAACTCCTCCCCTCCCCATCGACCCAGCAGATCTGCCTCTCTGATATGTTCGAGAATTAAGGCGCTGGTGCTAACCAGTACGCTATCGCCAACTGAATGACCATACTTATCATTGATGGCTTTAAAATTATCGATATCGAGCATGATGATTCCAAAAGGGCGCCGTGTGCGTTCAAAGCGGGCGAGTTCCAATTCGATGAACTCGGTTATTCGGTATCGATTCCAGGCTTTGGTTAGTTGATCCCGTCGATATAGCTCTTCCAGTTCGTTTTTTTTAAGCTGCAATTGGTGTGAGTTGGATTGTTGTTGAAAGACCAGCATGGCGACCAGAAACATCACCAACGAGAATGCGGCGATAAACAGTTGTAGCTCTACAAGGGATTGCACGTTGCTGCCCGACACGAAGGGGCCGTTATTAGTCGAGGTGGCATAGACGGCAGTAGCTGCGACCAATGATTGGACGGTAAAGACACTTCGTTGACCATTATGCATTAGCGTAAAAAATGCAATAGGTGACAACAGCATCGCTAACAAGAAGTGCGGTTGTGTCAGGCTTATCAGGTCAAACAGGGTTGCCGTGACGACGACAGAATACGCAGAAAGTATCAGTAGGCGAATGTTTCTGTTTGGTATTTCAAACGGCTCTGAGCGCAGCCAGCTTAATAGTAATGGGGCGAATAGCATGGCGCCAACCGCGTCGCCAACGTACCAGGTCAGTAGCGTTGCGAATGCGTTTTGCAAAGCAACGAAGCCAAAACCGGTGAGGCCACCTACTCCAAACAGGGCACTGATTAGAGGCCCAATCAAAACGCCGTACAAGCAGAAAGTCGCGTAGTGTCGAATGTCGGTAAAGGGATAAGAACTCTGCGTTTTGTGGGCAATAATGCGGGCCATCAATACGCAGCAAATGACATCCCCTGTTCCATTTAAGGAGGCTGCTGCCAAGGCTGAGAGGATGGCACCGATAGATTCGGTGCTGAAATAAGCCCAAACATTCCCGGCAAAAGCACCGATAAAAACTCCCGGCCAGATTCTGCTGCCTTTATAC
>JBFHVM010000180.1:0-7031 GCA_041589495.1 Oleiphilaceae bacterium
GCAAGGTAAACATTCGCATGCTCGAAGAGTACGCCCAGCATGACCCCGATGCCTACAGTTTCAGTGGCGGCCTGTGTAACGCGAATCAGGGTTTGCTGGAATTCGTTGAGATGTTTAAGGCCCCCATTAAGGTGTTGCATCCCCTGCTGACCGCCACGCAGGAAGGCAACTACAACTCCACCGAAGGTATGAGTGCCATTCCTTTTGAGGGCGTTATTCTCGCTCACTCCAACGAGTCGGAATGGCAGAGCTTCCGCAACAATAAAAACAATGAGGCCTTTCTCGACCGGATTTCCATCGTAAAAGTGCCTTACTGTTTGCGTGTTACGGAAGAAATTCAGATTTACGAAAAACTACTGAAGAACAGCTCCCTTGCCGAGGCTAGCTGCGCTCCGGACACCCTGAATATGCTGGCACAGTTCTCAGTATTATCGCGCCTGATGGAACCCGAGAATTCAAGTATCTACTCAAAGATGAAAGTGTATGACGGGCAAAATATCAAAGACACCGACCCTAAAGCCAAATCGATCCAGGAGTACAAGGACTCTGCGGGTGTGAATGAAGGCATGGAGGGACTTTCAACCCGTTTCGCCTTCAAGATTCTATCGCGGGTATTTAACTTCGACACCTCGGAAATCGCCGCCAACCCGGTGCACCTTTTGTATGTATTGGAAAAACAGATTGAGCAGGAGCAGTTCCCCACTGAAACCGCAGACAAATACCTGCGTTTTATCAAGGAATTTCTGGCGCCACATTATGTCGAATTCATTGGCAAGGAAATTCAAACGGCTTATCTCGAATCCTATTCCGAGTATGGCCAGAACATTTTTGATCGCTACGTCACGTATGCCGATTTCTGGATTCAGGATCAGGAATATCGCGACCCCGAAACCGGCGAGATTTTTGACCGTGCGGCGATTAACGAAGAGCTGGAAAAGATCGAAAAACCCGCGGGCATCAGTAATCCCAAGGATTTCCGTAACGAAATCGTCAACTTTGTATTGCGTGCCCGAGCTAACAACAATGGCAACAATCCTTCGTGGCTCAGCTACGAAAAACTACGCACGGTGATCGAGAAAAAAATGTTCTCGAATACCGAGGACTTGCTGCCGGTTATTTCCTTTAACGCGAAAGGTTCCCAGGAGGACAAACGTAAACACGAAGAATTTGTTGAGCGCATGATCGACCGCGGATACACCGAGAAGCAGGTGCGCCTGCTAGCCGAGTGGTATTTGCGCGTACGGAAGTCTCAGTAAATTCACCAGTTAAGAGTTCAGCCTTACCAGAGTGCAAGGCCAACTCGCGGGAGTAAACATGGGCTTAACCCATATTGTTGACCGACGCCTGAATGGCAAGAACAAAAGCGCCGTAAACCGTGAACGCTTCTTGCGGCGTTATCGTCAACACATCAAAAAAGCCGTATCGGAAGCCGTTGGTAAACGCAGCATTACCGACATGGATCGTGGCGAAAGCATCAGTATCCCCAGCAAGGATATTGAAGAGCCTATCTTTACGCCCGGTAAAGGCGGCGTGAAGGAAATGGTACACCCCGGCAATAAGGAATTTAACACCGGCGATCAGCTACCCCGCCCCCCGGGCGGACAAGGTGGCGGTGGTGCCGGTCAGGGCGAGGCCAGCGATTCAGGCGAAGGCGTTGACGACTTTGTCTTCCAGATTTCCCAGGATGAATTCCTCGACTTTATGTTTGAGGACCTGGAGCTGCCCAATCTCATCAAGAAGCAGCTCAAAGACACCACTTCCTACAAATATCTACGCGCGGGTTATTCAAACGAAGGGACTCCAGCCAAGATCAATATCGTGCGTTCCTTACGAGGCGCCTATGCCCGTCGCTTGGCCATGTCGGGCAAAACTCGCGACAATATTCGCAAACGGGAAGAAGAGCTGGAGCTGCTGCTCAAAGATCCGCACGATCAACCGACGAAAAAACGCGAATTGGAAGAAGAAATAGAACGCTTGAAAGGGCGCATTCAGCGTATTCCCTGGATTGATGAATTCGATCTTAAGTACAACCAGTTTATTCGTCAGCCTGTGCCCTGCACGAGCGCCGTCATGTTCTGCCTGATGGACGTATCGGGCTCCATGAGCCAAATGCATAAAGACATCGCCAAACGCTTTTACATTTTGCTCTACCTGTTTTTGAAGCGTAACTACGAAAAGATCGATGTCGTATTTATTCGTCATCACACCAGCGCAAAAGAAGTCGACGAAGAGGAGTTTTTCTACTCCCGAGAAACGGGTGGCACCATTGTATCGAGCGCCATCAAGTTAATGCGCGAAATCATGGCCAAGCGTTATCCTGCGGATGAATGGAATATCTATGCCGCGCAAGCCTCAGATGGTGACAACTGGAACGACGACTCGCCCCTGTGTACCAAAATTCTGCGTGAAGGCATTCTTCCATATGTGCAGTATTACTCGTACATTGAGATTACACCCCACGAGCACCAGATGCTTTGGCACGAGTTTGAAAAACTTAAAACCGACTTCAATGACTGCTTTGCCATGCAACACATCACCGATGCCAGTGAGATTTACCCTGTTTTCCGTGAGTTATTCCAGAGGAAACCGGCATGAGCTCAGTGAGCAGTAAAGAGAAAAAGTACATTTCGACCGGTTCGGAATGGTCATTTGAGCTGATCGAAGAGTACGATCGCGCAATCGCCGAAATTGCCGAGGAATTTGGGCTAGACACTTACCCTAATCAAATTGAAATTATCAGTGCCGAGCAAATGCTCGATGCCTACTCCTCGGTAGGCATGCCGGTGGGCTACAACCATTGGTCCTTCGGCAAACAATTTTTGCATAGTTCAAAAAGCTACAGCCGCGGGCAGATGGGCCTGGCCTATGAGATCGTAATCAATTCCAACCCCTGCATTGCCTATCTCATGGAAGAAAACACCATGATGATGCAGGCTCTGGTCATCGCACATGCCAGCTATGGCCATAATTCCTTCTTCAAGGGCAACTACCTGTTTAAGACCTGGACCGATGCCAGCGCAATTATTGATTACCTGTTGTTCGCCAAAAACTATATCGCCAAATGTGAGGCGCGTTATGGTCTGGAAGAGGTAGAAAAAATACTCGACTCCTGCCATGCCATTATGCACTATGGCGTCGATCGCTATAAGCGCCCTGCACCTATATCGGCCGAGGAGGAGCAGCAACGCCAGGAAGAACGGGAATATTACCTGCAGCAGCAGGTCAATGAGTTATGGCGAACCATTCCCAGCACCGAGAGCGGTAACAAAAAGGAAAAACGTAAGCGCTTTCCTGAAGAACCGCAGGAAAACCTGCTCTATTTTTTTGAGAAAAACGCCCCTCTACTCGAACCCTGGCAGCGCGAAATCATTCGTATTGTGCGCAAAATCGCCCAGTATTTTTACCCTCAACGCCAAACCCAGGTAATGAACGAAGGCTGGGCAACCTTCTGGCACTACACCATTATGAATCGCCTCTACGACAAAGGCCTCGTAGATGAAGGCTTTATGATCGAGTTCTTTAAATCTCATACCGCGGTGATTTATCAACCTCCTTTTGATAGCCAGTGGTACAGTGGTATTAATCCTTACACCCTTGGCTTTACCATGTTTCAGGATTTGCGCCGCATTTGTGAAGAACCAACTGATGAGGATAAGTTCTGGTTCCCGGATATTGCCGGCTCGGATTGGTTGAAAACCCTCGATTTTGCCATGCGCAACTTCAAAGACGAGAGCTTTATTCTGCAATTCCTGTCACCCAAGGTGATACGCGACCTCAAGCTTTTCGCTATTCGTGACGACGACCAGATGGAACATTACGAAGTAACCGGCATTCATGACGAAAACGGCTACCGCTACGTGCGCGAGCAACTCGCCATGCAATACAACCTGAGTATGCGCGAACCCAATATTCAGATCTGGGATGTGGCGTTGCGAGGAGATCGTTCCCTCACCCTGCGCCATATACCGCAGAGCCGTGTGCCGCTGGGCGATAGTACCGATGAAGTACTCAAGCACGTGCATCGCCTGTGGGGATTTGATGTGCATTTGTATAGTGTAGATGATGGCGATACTGTGGCAGAGTACCACTGCCCGCCAATTGAGATGCCGGAAGAAGATTGAAGAGTAGGTCGACATTACTGTCGACAAACCACACGCGCTCGCCAGACACCGCGTTGGCATGAATGCCAACCTACATTTCAGCACCTGTAGGTCGACATTTATGTCGACATTACTGTCGACGCTCCACCCCTCAACTCTCTACGAAAGCCCGCTCAATCACGTAATGCCCTTGATCGCCATGACGCGCTTCGTTAAAGCCTAAGTCATCCAGAATACGGCAGGTATCCTTCAACATACTGGGGCTACCACAAATCATGAAGCGATCATGCTCTGTACTGAGATCGGGCAAGCCGATATTTCGGGTCAGGCTACCATCGGCAATCGCGTCAGTGATGCGCCCCTGTTGATCAAAGGGGTCACGAGTCACTGTGGGGTAATAAATCAGCTTCTCGCGCACTTCTTCGCCAAAATATTCATTCTCGGGCAATTCGCTTTGAATAATCTCGCGATAAGCCAGTTCCGATACATAACGCGTGCCGTGAGTCAGAATCACCTTATCATACTGCGCATAGGTTTCAGGGTCTTTAATAATACTCAAGAAAGGTGCCAGCCCCGTGCCGGTACTGATCAAATATAGGTTGCGCCCCGGCAGCAGATTATCCAGTACCAATGTTCCGGTGGGCTTGCGGCTCATCAGAATCTGATCACCCGGTTGTATCTTCTGCAAACGCGAAGTTAATGGACCATCTGGCACTTTAATACTGAAGAACTCGAGTTCTTCTTCATAGTTGGCACTGGCAATACTGTAGGCACGCATCAAAGGCTTACCCTCCTGCTCCAGACCAATCATGATGAAGTGCCCATTTTTGAACCGGAAACCGGGATCACGACTAGTGGTGAAGCTGAACAAAGTGTCGTTCCAGTGGCGCACGCTAGTGACAGTCTCTTTTAAAAAGCCGGCCATAATTTCTCCCAATCTCAATTTTCAGCAATGAATGACTTGCACGAAATCATAACGACCACTAGCATATTTGAAAAACAGATATTTTTTATATGATTATTCGGTATTTCCGATATGCGATTTTCTCTCAAACAAATTGAAGTATTTTTGGCCGTTGCGCAAAGCGAAAACATGACGGCAGCAGCCAATACCTTGGCGATGTCGCAATCAGCTGCCAGCGAATCACTCAAAACGCTAGAATCCCAGTTTGATATTCAGCTTTTTGACCGCGTAGGCAAACGCCTGCAATTAAATGAACTGGGCAAGCTGATCCGTAGCGAAGCTGCAGCGTTTTTGGAACATGCTCAGCGGCTGGAAGAATCGCTGGCCAAGCATCAGGAGGTGGGTGCCCTCAAAGTGGGGGCAACGCTGTCTATCGGTAACTATCTGGCTATTAATATTCTTTCAGATTATCGCAAACGCTACCCTTCAGCGCGTATTACTCTCGACGTGGAAAACACCACCCATATTGCCGCACGAATTGCACATTTTGAGCTGGATATTGGACTGATAGAAGGCGAAATCTCACACCCCGAACTCGAAGTGATTCCCTGGCGCGAGGACGAACTGGTGGTGTTTTGCTCGCCTGAACACCCCTTTGCCACAAAAAATGAACTCGTGGATGAGGACCTGTTGCAAGCAGAATGGGTGCTGCGAGAACCAGGATCAGGAACCCGGCAAGCGTTTAACCACGCCATGCATGGCTTACTGCCCCAACTGAATGTTGCTCTGGAACTCCAACACACCGAAGCCATTAAACGCGCAGTAGAGAGCAATCTCGGCCTCGGTTGCCTGTCTCGTATTACGCTGGAAGACGCTTTTCGGCGCGGCAACCTAGTCCCTCTTTCCGTGCCTCATCGCGACTTCCACCGCCAGTTTTACTTTATTCTGCACCGCAACAAGTACCGCAGTGCCGGCATTGAGAAGTGGCTTCAGCTTTGTGAGGACTATGCTAATTGAGGCGCAAGAGCGCTTGTCGTATGCTAGAAAGCGTTTTTAGTGCGAGTGGGTACAACAATGTTCGACAAGATAGTTTTTGCCGGTGGCGGTAACCGCTGCTTCTGGCAGGCAGGGTTTTGGCAGCGATTAAACGAAGAAATGCCCTTGCAGCCTCGCATCTTCAGTTCCGTTAGTGCCGGTGCAGCCATTTCGACAGCGCTGCTGGCGGGTTGTATGGAAGCTACTCTCCATAACAGCCTCGAGGTGATGTCGAATAACAAAAAGAACCGTTACTGGCGAAATCTGCTCACCAGCGAACCTGTTCATCCACATAGCGCGCTGTATCGGCATATTGTTAAACTTTCGGTGGATGAAGCGGGGCTGACCCGCCTCAAACAGGGCCCCGAAAACCGCATACTGGTGGCCCATCTACCGCGCTGGCTTGGACCTCGCACATCGGTGCTCGTGGGATTGGGAGCGTATCAGTTAGAGAAAAAACTGCGACACCCCGTACACCCTGTAATGGGGCGCCGTCTGGGATTTGTTTCCGAGTTCATCTCCTCTCATAGCTGCGACAGTGTCGAGGACCTGTGCGACACCTTAATCAGCTCGTCCTGTACACCGCCCTTTACTCCGCTGATGTTTCGCAGTGGCAAGCCCGTTTTGGACGGTGGTATGGTAGACAATGTTCCCGTTCACGGTGTGGAAGACACACTCGGTGAAACGCTCGTACTATTGAGCCGCCCCTACAAAAAACTGCCAGTGATTCCCGGTCGCACTTACGTGCAGCCGTCTCGCCCGTTACCGGTTAAGAGCTGGGATTACACCAACCCTCATGGCGTACGCGCAACTTTCAATCAGGGGCGCGCAGACGCAGACGCATACCTGCGGCAGTGGCAACGCGTTGCATCTGCAGCCAGCGCACGGTAATAGTGTGACGCTTATCCCAATCACTTTTGTTAGATTTTTTATCAATTTGCAACATCGTTATACTCGGGAGTCCATCAAACAGGATTGTTTTCAGGATTTTA
>JBFHVM010000181.1:0-6994 GCA_041589495.1 Oleiphilaceae bacterium
CGGCAACCCAATTACGTGATGGCCCCCAGTTGGAGGACTCCGCAACGGCGTTTTCGATATGTGTGTGTTCCGTCATCAACATACGCGAAGCCTTACCAGCGCGAAAAAAGAGTGAGCCATGTAATCAAGGCTCATACCGTCAGATATTCTTCAACCAATTGTTCGTTGAGCTCGTCCAAACCACCATTGGCGACTGCACGACCACGATCCATGATAATAAAGCGATCTGAAGTGCGACGAACAAATGGCAGTTTCTGCTCTACAAGGAGCACGGTCAAGCCTATTTCCTGATTTAGTCGTCGAATGATATCGCCAATTTCGGCAACGATGTTTGGCTGAATACCTTCAGTCGGTTCATCAAGTATGAGCAGGCGCGGATTAATTACCAGCGCGCGCCCAATGGCCAACTGCTGTTGCTGGCCTCCCGAAAGATCCCCCCCACGGCGTTGGCGCATTTCTTTTAGCACCGGAAAGATTTCGTAAATAAACTCAGGAATTTTGCGGTCATTGCGGGCACGAATAGGCAGCCCAATCTGCAGGTTTTCCTCAACCGTGAGTAAAGGGAATATCTGCCGCCCCTGCGGCACATAGCCAATGCCCATGGGAGCACGTTTTTCCGCAGGCTTGCGCAGCAGATCCACGCCATCGAACATGATTTGTCCACTACGTGGCTGCAGCAAGCCCATAATGCATGACAGCAAGGTGGTTTTACCCACCCCGTTGCGCCCCATCAGGCATGTACACATGCCTTCCTGTATCTCCAGATCCAAATCCCAGAGCGTGTGACTTTCGCCGTAATACTGATTTAAACCACTTACGCTAAGCATCGTTATTCTCCGAGATATACCTGTTTAACACGTGCATCATTTTGCACACTGTCCATCGAACCTTCGGCCAATACCGAGCCCTGATGCAACACGGTAACCTGACGAGCAATCGACCGCACAAAATCCATATCGTGCTCCACGACCACGACAGAGTGTTTACCTTCGAGTGAAATCAACAACTCAGCGGTACGATCCATTTCCTGGTGAGTCATTCCCGCAACCGGTTCGTCCACCAAAAGCAATCGCGGTTTTTGCATCAACAGCATGCCGATTTCCAACCACTGCTTTTGCCCGTGTGAGAGTGCACCTGCGCGTAAAAAGCGTTGCTCTTTTAGGCCGATGAGCTCAAGTACGCGTGATATCTCATCCAGCTGCTCACCGCTAAGCTTGGCCATGAGTGTATGCCAGACCGACTTATCTCCTGCCATTGCAAGTTCAAGGTTGGCCATTACGCTCTGTTCTTCGAATACAGTTGGCTTTTGAAACTTACGACCAATACCGGCTTCAGCAATTTCCGGCTCGCTCATATTCAACAGATTAATGGTCTGACCAAAATAGACCGACCCCGTATCGGGACGGGTTTTGCCGGTGATGATATCCATCATCGTGGTTTTACCCGCACCATTAGGGCCAATTATGCAGCGCAGTTCGCCTTCATTTATGTAGAGATTGAGGTCGTTTATCGCCTTAAAGCCGTCAAAGCTGACACTCACGCCATCCATATACAGAATGCAACCTTTGCGAACATCCAGTTTTGGATTGTCTTCGGGCAACATAAAGTCAAACACATGCTCTTTGTCGCGCACGGATGCAATGTAATCGCTAACTAAACCACTCATGCCTGAGCCTCCTTACGTTGCGCAAGGCCGGCCAAGCCCTTGGGTAACAGAATGGTCGTCAAAACAAACAAACCGCCCAGCGCGAACAGCCATACCTCGGGCAATACACCAGTAAAATAGGTTTTTGCATAATTAACGGCGATTGCTCCAACCACCGCACCATACAGGGTGGCGCGACCACCCAAGGCGACCCATACAACAATCTCAATGGAGTTCAGTGGCGAGAATTCATTGGGATTGATAATGCCTACCTGCGGAACGTAGAGGGCACCGGCAATACCTGCTAACACTGCAGAGAAAGCAAAGATCCATAGCTTGAAGTTCTCTACCTTGTATCCGATAAAGCGTGTGCGCGCCTCGGAATCACGCACTGCCATTGCGACGCGACCAAGACGCGATGTGACTATGTAGCGGCAGGCCACGTAGGCAAGAGCCAGGGCAATCGCCGACGAGGTGAACAGCGCCAATCGAGTACTGTCGGCCTGCAGATCAAAACCAAGAATGTCTTTAAAATCGGTGAGACCATTGTTGCCGCCAAAGCCCATTTCGTTGCGATAGAAAGCCAACATGAGTGCGTAAGTAAGGGCCTGCGTGATAATGGAGAGGTAAACGCCTGTCACTCGAGAACGGAAGGTCAGCCAGCCAAAGACAAAGGCCAACACGCCGGGCACCAGCGCTACCATCAGCATGGCAAACCAGAAGTTATCAAATCCCCACCAGAACCAGGGCAACTCCTGCCAGTTCAAAAACACCATAAAGTCAGGTAGTTCAGGGTTGCCATAAACACCCCGATCGCCAATCTGGCGCATGAGGTACATGCCCATTGCATAGCCGCCCAGGGCAAAAAAGGCGCCGTGGCCCAGACTGAGTATACCGAGGTAACCCCAAATCAGGTCGACCGCGACTGCCAGCAAGGCAAAACATAAGTATTTACCCAGCAGGGTCACTGTATAGGTAGGAATGTGCAAGGCACTGCCTTCGGGCACCAAGGTATTACAGGCGATCACCAACACTGTAACAATGGCGAGTACCGCCAAAAACAATTTACTCTTACCATCCAGCAATGGCTGGTTGTGCTGGGCAAGAATGGTTTGATGTGATGCAGTCATGTTCAACCCTCCGCTGCCCGGCCTTTCTGCGGGAACAGTCCGCGAGGCTTTTTCTGAATAAACAGGATGATAAAGATCAGTACCAGTATTTTTGCGAGTACCGCTCCGGATACCGGTTCCAGAATCTTGTTGGCTACGCCCAGCGACATACCGGCGACCAAGGTACCCCAAAGGTTACCGACTCCGCCAAATACCACGACCATAAAGGAATCGATAATATAGGCCTGCCCCATATTCGGGCCTACATTGGTCAGCTGGCTTAATGCCACACCCGCGACGCCGGCTATACCTGAACCGAGACCAAAGGTCAGAGCGTCAACCCAGGTAGAGCGTACGCCCATGGCACGCGCCATATCACGGTTTTGCGACACTGCCCTTACCTGCAAACCCAGCACAGTCTTTTTAAGCACCAAAAATAGGGCAAAGAACACCACCAGGCAGAACACGATAATAGTGATGCGATTGATAGTCAGAGAAAAGATCGGGTTAATATCAATGGCACCACTCATCCACTCGGGTGTTTCAACGCTGCGGTTAAGAGGCGAGAAGATGGATCGTACCAATTGTTGCAATACCAGACTTACACCAAAGGTTGCCAGAAGCGTCTCCAGCGGGCGGCCTTTCAAAAACTGAATGACACCTCGCTCGATGAGTATGCCCACCAGCCCCGACACTACAAAGGCAGCCGGTACAGCAACCAGCAGCGAGGCACCAATGGAGTTTGGCATCAGTAATTGGATCACGTAGGTGGTGTAAGCACCGATCATAATCAGCTCGCCATGCGCCATATTGATACAGCCCATTACGCCAAAGGTAATGGCAAGACCTATGGCAGCAAGCACCAGTACCGACCCCAGGCTTAAACCAAAAAACAGGGTTTCGAGGAAGCTGTAAAACGCGACTTTATCTTCAATCTGCGCCAGAGCTTTATTTGCTGCGTTGTGCAGGGCTTGTTTATTTTCGTCTGCAACAATCTGATTGAGTTGGTTACGCACAGCAGGCTCTAAGCTACCGGCTAGCTCATTGATTGCTTTGAGTTGAATGTGCTGTTCTTGGCTACTCAACTGGTCGAGATAAATAGCCGTTTGCAATATGCCTTTTACACGCGTGCTTTCTTCGACGAGCAAGCGAGCCTTGATTGCCTTCAATACTTCGGGATCACTATCGCCAAGTAAGGACTGTACAGCCGCATAGCGCTTGTCGGTGTTGCTGTGATTGAGGTTGACCGAAGCCAGATAGGCTTTGATTTGACCGCGTAACTGGTTGTTTACCGGTACACGTTTGATGCGACGCTTTTTCACTTCGTAGGGCGCGTCGCCACTGAATAAATCCTGAATGAGTATCATTTTGCCGCGTTTTTCGACCAGCAAAACGAGCTTTTTATCTTTTTTATGGCGGTAAAGTTCGCTGTTTAACAGCGCCGTAAATACAGTGGATACACGCTCATCATCAAGCTGCGAAAGAGCCGATACTGCGCCTTCCACCTTGGAAAGTTTAGAAGTATTAAGTGCTTGTATTGCTTGATCAAACTCGGTGGCGTGAACGGGCGCACTGAGTATACTTAGTGATAGAACGAGCCAAAACAGAGACGACGGCAGCCGACCCCGCAGCGTGAGGCATCGGATCATTCCAAGGTATCCTTGTGTTTGTCGCGGTGAAAGGTGTTTTAGTTATTAAGATTGGGCAGAGCCGTGCCGGCCCTGCCCTCTGGTATCAGATCTTAGTAGTTCTGACCAGAACACTTGCCGGTTTTAACGTTGTAGTTACCGCAAGACAGGGGCGCCTGCCAATCGGCCATTACGTCTTTAGAACCAGGCAGGTAGTCAGACCAGGCATCACCAGGAATCAGACCTGCAGTTTGACTAACAATCTGGAATTGACCATCGTCCTGAATTTCACCAATGAGTACAGGCTTGGTGATGTGGTGGTTAGGCATCATGGTAGAGTAACCGCCGCTCAGGTTAGGTACAGACACACCGATTAGCGCATTTTGAACCGCTTCTGGGTCAGTAGTACCCGCTGCTTCTACGGCTTTCACCCACATATTGAAGCCGATGTAATGTGCTTCCATCGGATCGTTAGTCACACGGTCTTCATCCTTGATAAACTTGTGCCAAGCTTCGATGAACTCTTCGTTGGCTTCGTTTTCAACGCTCATGAAGTAGTTCCATGCTGCCAGGTGACCTACCAGTGGGCCTGTATCGAGACCTGCCAGTTCTTCTTCGCCCACGGAGAAGGCTACGACAGGAATGTCGTCAGCAGTAATGCCCTGGTTACCCAGTTCTTTATAGAAAGGTACGTTTGCATCACCATTGATGGTGGAAACTACTGCTGTTTTCTTGCCTGCGGAACCGAATTTCTTTACATCAGAAACAATGCTCTGCCAGTCCGAGTGACCGAAAGGCGTGTAGTTGATCATGATGTCTTCTGCCGCAACGCCCTTGGCTTTCAGGTAAGCTTCAAGGATCTTGTTGGTAGTACGCGGGTAAACATAGTCGGTACCTGCCAAGACCCAACGCTTAACACCAATTTCTTCCATCAGGTAATCAACGGCAGGAATGGCCTGCGTATTGGGCGCAGCACCAGTGTAAAAAACGTTTTTGGAGGATTCTTCACCTTCGTATTGCACGGGGTAGAAAAGAATGCTGTTGAGCTCTTCAAAAACAGGCAGAACAGACTTACGCGATACAGAGGTCCAGCAGCCGAAGACTGAAGCTACTTTCTCTTTTTCAATCAGCTCACGCGCCTTTTCTGCAAACAAGGGCCAGTTAGAAGCAGGATCGACCACTACCGGCTCCAGTTTTTTGCCCAGCAAACCACCCTTTTTGTTTTGCTCTTCAATAAGCATGAGCATGGTGTCTTTAAGAGTCGTCTCGGAGATAGCCATGGTGCCGGAGAGCGAGTGCAACACACCAACCTTAATGGTTTCGTCAGCGATCACTGCGGGAGCAGTAACGCTCAGAGTGAGCGCGGCCGTGATGCCGGCCAGTTTTGCTTTAAGCGATTTCATTCTTATCTTCCCCTTTTCATTTATAAATAGCCCTGCACATACGTGCGCAGACTAAAAGGCTTAGAGCAAAAAGGAGGCCAGATTGCATTATCATTATAATTCAACATCTTACGATGTAGAGGAGATTAGGTTGTCGACACAGACGCACCAGCAGGGTGCGCCTCCCAGACTCTGCACCACCAAACCGCATCACTTGAGTGCAAAATCGGTAATGGCAGCCGTAACAAATAGGGTTACTACGTCTTTTAATAAAAAACGTGATGCTTATCTATTTTTAGTATGAACATTCTAATTTTTTTCCCTAATCTACACACATCTTACGTAGTGCTTCAGATTCAGGTTTTGTATCGCTAGCGAGTAAGCTAGAGTGGACTTTGCCCTTGGACCCCAAGGGCTTTTTTTATTCCGGAAGGATATGGATGTTGTCCTGAGTCGCCCTTTTTCATCAAATCACAGCAAGATTCCTGGCTAAACGCTTATCCATTTTTAAGTCGTAATGTTTGCCTTCCGTCATCCTGACCTCGATTGTACCGTCATCCTGAAACTCGACAAGGTGAATCGCGAAGCGAGAGAGAGTGCCCTGGGGCATTCAGGATCTCTATCCGACGCCCCATGTGACCAAAAGATCCTGAGTTCCGCTGCGCTACCTCAGGATGACGAGGCGGGCGTCATCCTGAACTATCCCAAACCGCAAGTGACACCTGTACCGCCCAAACCACAATACCCATCAGGATTCTTCGCCAAATATTGCTGGTGATAGTCTTCTGCGTAATAAAACTCATTAAGCAAACTGATTTCGGTGGTTATTTCTCCATAGCTTGCCGCTTTTAACGCCTCCTGATAGCGCATACGGCTGCCCTCTGCCTGATCACGCTGCTCCGAATTCATGCAATAAATACCAGAACGATACTGCGTGCCGAAATCATTGCCCTGACGCATGCCCTGTGTTGGGTCGTGGTTTTCCCAGAAGGTGCGCAAAATACTATCGAATGACAGTTTTGCAGGATCATAAACGACGAGTACTACCTCGTTATGCCCGGTCATCCCTGAGCAGACTTCTCGATAGGTCGGATTTGGCGTAAATCCCTGTGCATACCCAACTGCGCTTGTGTACACACCAGCAAGCTGCCAAAAGCATTTCTCGGCACCCCAAAAGCAGCCCATCCCCACCACTATACTTTCGAACCCATCAGGAAAAGGCGGTTTGAG
>JBFHVM010000182.1:0-6973 GCA_041589495.1 Oleiphilaceae bacterium
CCATATTGTGCAGCGTCGCATTGCTGACAGTGACGCCGCCCACAAACACAGGCTCAAGTCGCGCCACTGGCGTCACAGCACCGGTACGCCCTACCTGAAAGTCAACATCATTCAAGCGGGTAACCGCTTCTTGCGCTGGAAACTTGAAGGCAACCGCCCAACGCGGCGCTCTGGAGACGAATCCGAGCTCTTGCTGGAGTGCGAAGTCATCTACCTTATACACGATTCCATCTATGTCATAGGCCAGCCCCTCACGCTTATCTGCAAGCTCACCGTAATATTCCTGGCATTCCTGCAGGGTTTTACAACAACGCAATTCCGGGCTAGTCGGCAAACCATACTCCCTCAGCCTGGCCAACACTCCAGAATGGGCCGAGGGCAACTTTCCCTTAGCGTAAAAGCCGACTGAATAGGCATAAAAACGTAGCCCGCGTTTCGCGGTGACAGCGGGGTCAAGCTGGCGCAAACTGCCGGAGGCCGCATTGCGAGGATTGACAAACACTTTGAGGCCATTTTTTTCGGCCTCAGCATTGAGCTCTTTAAACGCCGCGTGCGGCATAACCACTTCGCCTCTGACTTCGAGCTCGGCAGGAAAACCATTCCCTTGTAGCTTTAACGGAATCGATTTTATCGTGCGCACATTATGGGTAATGTCTTCGCCTGTTTCGCCGTCTCCACGCGTTGCCGCGTAAGACAACCGCCCATTTTCATAAAACAAACTGACTGCAACCCCATCGAGCTTTGGCTCCACAGCCATTGCCGGCATAGAGGCGCTTTGCAGCCGCTCTTGGATACGCTGAATAAACGCTTCGAACTCCTCATCACTGAACACATTATCCAGAGACAGCATAGGGACTTTATGTCGGATAGGCGCAAAGGCACTTGAAGGTTGGGCACCCACCCGCTGGGTAGGCGAATCCGGGCTCGCAAATTCGGGGTGTTTTTCTTCGAGCGCCTTTAGCTCATAAAACAGGCGATCATACTCAGCATCGGGAATGCTGGGTTCATTCATGACATAATAACGGTGATTATGTTCGTCTAGCTGCGCTCGAAGAGCCAATATAGTTTGTTCGGTGCTACTCATCGATGCGACTTATACGCGAGACATGGAAAGCTGCTTGCGTTCAAACTCGCGAATACGTTGACGACAATGCTCAATTGTTTGCGTAGTCATCACACTGCGCTGCTCGTCCCGCAATTCGCCGCCAAGGTTCTTCGCGAAGCACTGGGCCGTTTCGAGCATAAAGTCGAAAGCTTTCATGTAGTCTTTGGGGCCGGGCAGGCTCATAAAAAAGCTGACACCTGGTGTGGTCAGTTGATCCATTTTTTCTGGATCAAAATATCCCGGCTCAACCGCATTGGCGACACTGAATTGAATGGGACTCAACAAGTCATCTTCTTCATGGCGATGGAAGATAGACATTTCACCATGATCAAGCCCACAGGCTTCAAGCAATTGTTTAATGGCCAGCCCCTCAAAAGGAACGTTGGTCCGCGCATCAACGTTGATAACCAATACTTCCTGTGGGCCGTTGCTGCTTGCAGCCGATTCTTTGTTCTCGCTACTTGACGCGGTCTCTGCGCGAGCTCGCGCCTTTGTCTGACCCGCGTGAGCGGTAGGGATTGCGGAGCGATCGATACGATCTTCTGCACTGGCGCTAAGCATCGAGCTTTCCGAGATTTCCTGTTCAACGGTATCTGTATCCAGGCCAAGCTCTGGCTCTTGCACCGCGTCTTCCAGTTGCTCGTCTTCATTGCGTGCGACGACACGGGCCCCACCACCGGGAAGCTCTGGATTAAAGTCGTCATCCAGTGGCGAAGCTTCAATATTACCGCCCATATCACGGGACATTTGTAAAGAGTCGCGACGTGCCAGACGCATTCGGCGATAGCCGTCAATCAGGATGCCCAGAATGATGATGACACCAACTACGATTAACCAATCTCTAAGATTCATGTGTGCTCTTGATATTAGTAGTGTTAGACAGCGCTATTCCGTAAAGGTGGCCCAGTACTTTTTCCTTGCTGCCTGCCACACTGACCGGAACGTCAATCTTTGACGCTATATTAGCGGGAAACTTTTTAAAGCTCCAATACCTAACAACACTGTAACGGACTCACATCTCCGCCAGCGCTGCTGCCTCTTCAACATCGACAGACACCAGCCGAGAGACGCCGGGCTCATGCATGGTTACTCCCATTAACTGATCGGCCTTTTCCATGGATACCTTGTTGTGTGAGATATAGATAAACTGCACCTGTTTCGACATTTCTTTGACCATATTAGCAAAGCGACCCACGTTAGCATCGTCCAGCGGCGCATCAACCTCGTCCAGCATACAGAAGAGCGCTGGATTCAGCTCAAATATGGCAAAGATCAGCGCGATAGCCGTGAGTGCTTTTTCACCGCCGGATAACAGGTGAATGGTAGAGTTTTTCTTGCCCGGGGGGCGAGCAATGATCGATACGCCGGTTTCGAGTAAATCGTCATCGGTCAACTCGAGATGCGCACTACCACCGCCAAATATTTTGGGAAATAAACGCTGCAGCCCTTCGTTTACCTGGTCATAGGTTTCTTTAAATCGTGCACGCGTTTCTTTGTCTATTTTTCGTATGGCGGTTGCAAGGGTCTCGAGCGCCTCCATCAGATCTTCATGCTGGCTATCGAGATAGTCCTTGCGCTCGCTCTGCTCTTTAAATTCATCAATTGCCGCAAGGTTGATCGGGCCAAGTCGCTGTATACGACTTGCTAATGACGTTAGGCTTTGCTCAAGGGAGGTTTCGTCATCTTCGTCGGTCAGCGAGGCCAGGGTTGCCTGCAAATCGAACTCATCTTTTTCAATCTGCTCAAGCAAACCTGCTTGCCGCATTACAACAGCCTGCAACTCCATACGTGCTTTCTCAAGCTCTGAGCGCAAGGTTTGCAAACGCGTTTCCTTGTTACCCCGTTCGCCTTCTATGGTGCGCAAAGAAAGGGTTACCTGCTCCATATCACGACGCGCAAGCGAAAGCTTTTCCTCATCCTGTAATCGCGCTTCAAGCATGCCTTCCAGGCGCAGGGCCTCATCGGAAAGATCCTGCTCACTCAAATGTTCATTGCAATGAAGCTGTTGCTCCCTCTGACCAATCTGAGCCAATGTTTCCTGCAGACGCTGCAGGTTCTGCGTCAGCTGATCCAGCTCGTTGCGTAGCTGTTGGTAACGCAATTGCAGGCTATGAAATTGATGCTGACGGGATTCCGCTTGTTGCCGCACTTCTTCTACAGCACGCTGAAGACTTTCTTTTTTATCCTGTTGCTCACTCCGCTCATCAACAAGACTTTCGAGGGATAACATAGCCTCCTGCCAAGATTCACGCGCGATAGCCAACTGCTCTTCTTCGTGAGTGTAATTGGCGGTAATTTCAGCAATTTCAGTTTCGTTACGCTTGATCCTTAGCTCAAGCTGCTCACTTTTTGCTCTAATTACCTTTTCCTGAGCATGCACTGCGGCCAATTCCCGCGACATGGCGGTAAGCGATTTTTCTTTGTCGGTTAGCTCCTGCTCCAAAACCAATATCGCCTCACGTTGACTCTCACGATCAGCTTCTATCCCGGCCAGCCGATCCTCAAGCCCTGGCAGAATTGCTTCCAGTTCTTCAATCTTAGCGCCTCTTTCAACGACTCCGGAACTACCGGCAGCCCTCCCGTGAGTCCGCATCCAATTGCGGGCAACCCAAGTACCGTCCTGACAAATAAACGATTCGCCCGGCAGCAACTCGCTTTGGCGCGAAAGCGCTTCTTCGCAATCAGCGACCAAGCGAATCGACTCAAACCAGGACTGCAAAGCCTCTGCTCCACTAACAACCGAAGCAAGTGTGCCGGCTTTAGGTGCACTGCTGACTCCAGCTTCGGAATCGATAAGCGTTATACTGTGCTGCGTTCTCAGCCCCTTAAAGAGATCACCCGGTTGCTTACAACTGATGCCTTTTATCCAGGGTTGAACAGCATGCTCAAAAGCCAACTCCCAACCTTGTTCAACTTTGACCGAAGCCATCCACGGGGCATTATGCTCCAACCCCATTGACTGCAAAGTCTGCCGGGAGTCATCATCGGCTAAAGCCGCCTCTTGCAGCGTTTTTAAGGAGGCCAACACAGCACGTTGCTCAGCCGACTGTTTCTCAACACTGCCTCGCTCTCGGTTCAGCTCCTCAAGTTTCTGACGCCACTCCTTAAGCTGAGCCCGCTGCATGTCAACATCATCATCTATACGCCTCACTTGCTCCTCGAGACGCGCCGCATCAGAACCGACA
Source organism: Oleiphilaceae bacterium (assembly GCA_041589495.1). GTDB lineage: Bacteria > Pseudomonadota > Gammaproteobacteria > Pseudomonadales > Oleiphilaceae > PZPK01. Next base: position 4,291 of record JBFHVM010000182.1, read on the forward strand.
TGTTCACTTTGCTGCTCCTCCAATTGAGCACGCAATTGATCCGTTTCCTCGTCCAGACGCTGTTTGCGATCACTCAACTGACGCAGCTGGTTTTCAGCGGTTTGAATGCGTGCCTGCTGCACCTCGGCCGATTGTCGAGCCTGCGCCGTCTGCTGATTGTATCGATCCCACTCCTCTTGCCATGCCGCGAGTGCCTCTTCACGATCAACCAGTGATTCACGATATTGCTCAAGCGACTCCCGACAGGTTTCGAGTTCGGGCTCCACCGCCTCAATATCCATTTGCAGAATTTCCTGCTTTTCTGCATCGAGGGACTGTTGTTCCCGCAGCCTGGCCCGTTCTTCCTGAATTTGCGCTAACTCCTGATCCTGGCGCAATAACTGCTCGCGCTGAAACTTTAACTGCTGTTCAAGCTTGGCGATTTCGGCACCAGATTCGTAATACTTTGCCTGAACACGATTAAAGACTTCCTGGCGTTCTTCTAATTCTGTACGCGCAGCTTCGATTTGACTTTCGTGCGTGGTTTTATCGATGACGGCTTCTTCAATACGGCTCTCTAGATTCCCTGTCAGCTCAACCAGACCTGTGCGCTGCACTTCGAGAGCCCGCCACTTATAGGCGTTTAACCTGGCGGTCTCACTACGTTCAGACTTTTTATACTCTGCGTATTTTTCTGCGGCATTGGCCTGGCGGCGCAAGTGCTGTAATTGCTTGTCTAGCTCTTCTCGAATATCCGACAGCCGATCGAGATTTTCCTGCGTGCGTCGCATTCGGTTTTCGGTATCCCTACGCCTCTCCTTATACTTCGAAATGCCAGCAGCCTCTTCGAGATATACACGGAGTTCTTCTGGCTTGGATTCGATCAGGCGAGCAATCATCCCCTGCTCTATAATGGCGTAGCTGCGCGGCCCCATTCCAGTACCCAGAAAAATATCGGTGACATCCCGGCGGCGACATTTGGTGCCATTAAGGTAGTACTGCGACAAGCCTTCGCGTGTCACTTTTCGTTTAATGGAGATTTCGGCGAACGCACCGTGCTCACCTTCCAGTTTACCTTCGCTATTATCAAAGATCAGCTCAATGGATGCTTGGCCTACAGGCTGCCGCCCCGTTGAACCATTAAAGATGACATCGGTCATGGACTCGCCACGCAGATTTTTTGCCGAACTTTCGCCCATTACCCAACGAACAGCATCGATGATGTTGGACTTACCACAACCATTTGGCCCTACTATCGCGGTCATGTTTGTGGGGAATGGAACCGAAGTGGCGTCAACAAATGATTTGAAACCGGCGAGTTTAATAGACTTTAAACGCATGTAAACTTAACTCAACGAGAATGGCAGTTCATTAAAAGTGATGAAACTCTGCTGTAGAATCTTCTTATTTTATCCAGCCGCACATTATCGCCTGCAACGTACTGAGAAACCAGCCCGCCATAGAGTCGACTTTTTGTCATTTCACCCCACAAACAGGAAGACTTAAGCGGCAATTTTTCGTCACCAGCACAGACAGCACCACAAAATCAGTCACACAAGAATACCTAGTGCACTGTTTTAATTGACCTTTTATACACTGGCACAGTTATCGCTTTAAATCCACAAAAGCCGCGTACAGCGGCAAAGAGCAGCAACCAAAGCGAGTGCGGAGTAAGCAATGAGCGGCAACAAAACCAAAGCATCGACTGTCGACTTTAACAAAGCGAAAATCGTATCGACCTATAAAGACCTGAACCGCCTGATCAGTGACAACAACGATATTATTTCGCGCCTGACTCGCCGCCTGCAAACCAGCCTGAACCCCCGTGACATATTGCGCATGTTTGCCGAAGAAGTACAAACACTCGTGGAGTACGAACAATTTTCGTATCAATGCAATGACGGCCACAACTTCCGCATCGGCGAGAACTCGGGAGTGCACTCGTGCCAGTACAACCTGACACTAGACGAATCCCACCTTGGCACCATTCGCTTCTCTCGCCGTAAACGCTTTATTGAAGAAGAGCTCAATATCATTGAGCGTCTGGCGAGTACCCTTGTTTTCCCTCTTCGTAATGCACGCCTTTACCAAACAGCCTTGGAATCTGCACTGAGAGATGAATTGACGGGTTGCGGTAACAAACGCGCACTTGATGCAAGCCTCCACCGAGAAGCAGAGCTATCAAGGCGCCACCGCACCCCTCTGTCAATCCTAATGCTTGATGTGGATCATTTTAAGAAGATCAACGACCAACATGGCCACCTCGCCGGCGACCATGTGCTGAAAGAAATCGCATCGGTGATAAAAGTCTCCGCCCGCCAAAGCGATCTGTGCTTTAGATATGGCGGCGAGGAGTTTTTACTGATACTGGATGACAGCGACACCGCGCAAACGGCCGCAATCGCATCAAGAATTCGCCTTGCAGTGCAACGCCATGTTTTTAATTATGGCGGCAAGATCATTCCGGTTACAATCAGTGTTGGCTGTGCAACCTTTGCCGACAAAGAAAACCTCGAAGACTTTAAAGAGCGCGCTGATCAGGCGCTCTATCATGCAAAAAGCGCCGGCCGAAACCTTGTCGTTTCGAGCGAGCACATGCTTAATAAAAACCTGGAGCAAAAGGCTCCACAAGCATAATTATGCTTTCAGGCTTTAGCGACGAGAACGTGAGGCCTTTCGCGACCCAGAATGCATGGCCTTGCGC
>JBFHVM010000183.1:0-6972 GCA_041589495.1 Oleiphilaceae bacterium
CATCCCACGAATTGATTGTATTTTAGACAATTTTATCTACGTCCTGAGGGTAGCAGCCTGTACGCGCTAAGCCTTAGCGATCAGGTCTTCTTCCAGCTTTTGTTTTTCCGCAACCTTTTTACGAATACTTTGCTCAAGCTCATCGATCAGGTTGTCATTCATTAACTTGTGATGGGGTTTACCATCGAGGTAAAGCAAATTGTTGGGACTTCCACCTGTCAGCCCAATATCAGCTTCTTTAGCTTCGCCCGGACCGTTCACCACACAACCGATAATCGCCACATCAAGCGACGTATTCACATCCTCAAGGCGCGATTCAAGCGCGTTCATGGTACTGATTACATCAAAGTTCTGTCGGGAGCAGCTTGGGCACGCGATAAAGTTAATACCTTTGCTGCGCAAGCGTAGACTTTTCAGTATGTCATAACCCACTTTAATTTCTTCTACCGGGTCTGCAGCCAGAGAAATGCGAATGGTATCGCCTATGCCATCCATCAACAACATTCCCAGCCCGACTGACGACTTGACCGCCCCAGCCCTAAAACCGCCCGCTTCAGTGATGCCGAGGTGCAAGGGCTGTTCGATCTGGCTGGCAATCTTGCGGTAGGCCGCTACCGTCATAAACACATCGGAGGCCTTGAGACTAACTTTAAAATTCTGAAAATCGTGGCGATCAAGGATATCAACGTGCCGCATGGCGGACTCAACTAGGGCGTCGGGTGTTGGCTCGCCGTATTTTTTTTGCAGATCTTTTTCCAATGAGCCCGCGTTTACGCCAATTCGAATCGGTATATTGTGGTCACGTGCGCTTTGAATAACAGCTTGAATACGGTCTTCACGGCCTATATTTCCCGGATTAATCCGCAGACAATCCACGCCATATTCAGCCACTTTGAGGGCGATTTTGTAATCAAAATGGATATCCGCGACCAGTGGAATATTGCTGCGCAGCTTAATATGCTTGAACGCTTCAGCGGCATCCATGTTAGGAACCGAAACGCGCACGATGTCTGCGCCCACATCTTCCAGCGCTTTAATCTGGGCCACGGTGGCATCAACATCGCAGGTATCCGTATTGGTCATGCTCTGCACCGCAATCGGGGCATCACCGCCTACAGGGACAGATCCTACCCAAATTTGTCGGGATTTTCGACGAACAATCGGAGATTCAAATTTCATGGTTGTATCTTCTCTATTTGCTTACGAGGCCGCAGGACTCAAACTAAATTCAGCGCGACCATTCCGAGCCATATGACGCTCAATATCAAAGACTTCGCCATTCACTAACAGCCTGGCTTGCGTGCCATCGCCCAGCACCACTTCAATCGATTCTTTGGTATTGAGCGACAGACTGTTTCCTGCACGTAAAAGTGCAGCCTTGAGCGTTCTGCCATCGGTTGCCTTAATTTGCACCCAGCAATCACCAGTAAAACTAAACGCGAGATTTAAACCGTTGTTATTTGTCTGTTGAACCGTATTTTCTGAGCCAAGAAGCCCGGGGCTCTCTTCTACAGCTTGCTCTTCAATACCCTCAGATTCGCTTACGGAAGAAACGGGCTGCGTATTACCAACAACTGGTAAAACCGCGTTATTTAAAATTGGCTCAGGGGTAACGGATTCACTGCTGCGTTGGCCATTTTGTTCATCTCCAGTATCGGCGGCCTGCTCTGAAGGCACTTCATCTGGCACCGAATCGTCGATAACATCTTGCTCAACCGTTTCTTGTGTCGGTTCTACAAACTGGACTGGATAGTCTGTTTTAGACGCACCATCAAACAAAAGCTTGGCCAAAACCAGACAAAGCGCAACCAAAAACACCAAAACCGCCAGATTTCGTGGCCTATTCCACGCCGGAGCGCTGCGTTCAGTCTGTGCCGCCGCCTTGGCCTCTATTTCGAGCAGCTTAAGTTGTGCATCAAGGAGCTCAACCATGCGAACTTCATGCAAATTGACTAGTCGGCAATACGAACGAAAATATCCCTTGAGAAAAACGTCGCTGGAAAACTCACGATAATCTTCTCTTTCGAGTGACTCGACGACCGCAGACCTCAAATGTAATTGATCTGCCACCTGCTGAACGCTCAAACCAGACTCTTCCCTGGCAGCGCGCAGGATTTTTCCGGGATTATTTGGCTGCTCTGCTTCGGTCACTGGTAAAATCCTTGATTGCGCAGCTCGCGATACGACGCATACTCTGCAGACTGTGGGTATAACTCTGCCAGAAGGGTCGCCAGACTCTCTTCCTGTGCAACGCTACCGTAAAAACGGGCTAGTCTTATGCCCATCCATAAGCTTTGAGCTGAATGCCGCATCCCCTGTTGTGCAATCAGACGCACCAGGCGGTTGTAGTAATATTGTGCTTTCTGATAATCGCCAAGATCAATGAGCAACTCAGTAGCTCCTGCCAAGGCACGGCCATTGAATCGATCAAGTTTGAGTGTTTTTTGGTACGCAGCCAAGGCTTCGCGGGGCTGTTCGAGCTTCAGGTGGCACAATGCAATATTGGTGAACACCTGATCCCTGCTTGCATAGCCCGTATCTTCAGCAGCCAATTGAAACTGCTTTAACGCTTCATCGAAGCGCTCATTGGCGAACAGAAACGCGGCGTAGTAAGTACGTCCGCGAGTGTAATTCGGATCGAGATCCAACGATTTGAGAAAGGCCGCTTCCGCCAGCCGGTGTTCAGCGTCCTCATGATAAATCAAACCGAGTGCTGCATGCGCTGAGGCGTGTTCAGGTTTTATTTCGAGCGCCCGCTTGAGGTGTTTACGGGCGCGAACCAGGTCATTGCGTTTGATATATTCTAGACCTAGTTGAACATACTTTTCTGCTGCAATGGCAGGATCTGCTTTTCTCGAAAAGCTGCTATCGGAGGTTGTGACACAGGCCGACAGCAATAGAAAGGCAGCCAGCACCGGTATACTTTTAATAATTTTAGATAGACTCAACACAAGCGTTATTTTTATCCGTTTATCTGGCGCATTTGAATATAGCGTTCGCTGCGCCGCGTCCTGTCTTCTACTTGTCCAACCAGTTGCCCGCAGGCTGCGTCGATATCGTCGCCGCGGGTGGTGCGAACCGTAGTAATATAACCCGCCTGCATCAACCAGTCCTGAAAACGACGCACCTCGTTGTTCGAGGGTTTTTTATAGCCGCTACCGGGAAAAGGATTAAAAGGTATCAGATTAATTTTACAGGGCAAGTCTCGTAACAACTCAATCAGTTGCATTGCGTGTTCTTTGCGGTCGTTGACCCCAGCCATTAAGGTGTACTCAATGGTCGCTTTGCGCTTGTCAGCAAGACGATCAAGATAGCCTTTTAGCGAATCGAGCAGCATGGCGATGGGGTACTTGCGATTGACCGGCACTAGCTCGTCGCGCAGCTGATCATTGGGAGCATGCAACGAAATCGCAATGGAAGCGTCAGTATAATCCGCCAGCTTATCAATGGCTGGCACAACGCCAGCCGTGCTGATCGTCAAACGACGCTTGGAAATACTGTAGGCAAAGTCATCCATCATGATGCTTATCGCATCCATTACATTGTCAAAGTTGAGCAATGGCTCGCCCATACCCATCATGACGACATTGGTAACGGGACGATCTTTATTACGATCTATTCCCTCAAAGGAGCCGATCGCATTCCAAATCTGGCCTACGATTTCAGCCGCACTCAGATTACGATTGAATCCCTGCTTACCCGTGGAGCAAAAGCTGCAGTCGAGAGCGCAACCGATCTGTGACGATATGCATAGCGTTCCTCGCTGCCCATCTGGGATCAGCACGGTCTCAATGCTGCTGCCACCCGGCATTTTCATTACCCACTTTCGCGTACCATCAGCAGAGATGTTCTGATAAATGATTTCCGGCGCCTGTATATAAGAAACTGATTTAAGTTTTTCTCGTAACTTTTTGCTTATATTGGTCATTTTGTCGAAATCGTCGACACCAAACTGATGAATCCATTGCATCACCTGCTGCGCACGAAATGGCTTTTCACCCTGCTCGGCAAAAAATTCGATCATTTTTTGTCGCGACAAACCCAGCAGGTTTATCTTTTCATCGAGGTGTTGAGGATTCGTCATAAAAACTACCAATAAAACTTAAAAACCGGGGGCACATTACACGCAAAAAGCAGGAGCCCTAACGGGGTCCTGCTTTTTAGTATGCGAGGAGCAATTAGCCGCGCGCACAAATCTCGTCATCGCTGAAAAAATAAGCAACTTCGCGCTGAGCAGATTCTGGGGAGTCTGAGCCGTGTACTGCGTTAGCATCAATGGACTCTGCAAAATCGGCACGAATAGTTCCTGCCGCTGCTTCTTTAGGGTTAGTGGCACCCATCAGATCACGATTCTGAACAATCGCATTTTCGCCCTCCAGCACCTGCACTACAACAGGACCAGAAGTCATGAAAGCAACGAGATCGCCAAAGAAAGGACGCTCTTTATGCTCAGCATAAAAACCTTCAGCTTGTTCTTTGCTCAATTGCTGCATTTTGGCTGCAACAATTTTCAGGCCCGCGTTTTCGAAGCGAGAGTAGATTTGACCAATTACGTTTTTGGCCACGGCATCGGGTTTAATGATGGAAAGCGTGCGTTCAACCGCCATGAAACAATCTCCAGAATGTATGTATTAGGAAAACGGATCATTCCGCTCTCCAAGCTTGAATTTGCGGGGCGAATTATACTCCTCCCCCCAGTAAAAATATACGTACCAGCACGGCAAATTAACGGAAATTAACGCCACTAACGCGCCAGACGCACCAGCACGGTCTTTAACTGCTTCGCCGCTTCATCCACATCCTCTGCGCTTGTAAAGCGACCAAAGGATATACGCAGAGCACTGAGCGCCAGCTCATCATCCAAACCCATCGATTTAAGCACGTGGGAAGGCGCCATGGTTGCAGACGTGCAGGCTGAACCAGATGAAAGACACAGTTTGGGTAATGCCGTCAGTAGCATTTGACCGTCACGCCCGGGAAATGCCAGATTCAGGATACCAGGAATCGCCTGATCGAGACCGGCATTCACTACATAGTCAACATCACCCAATCGCTCCAGAAAACGCCGCTTGTGATCGGCCAGCCTGGCTTGCTCAGAATCCATATTGTCTGCCGCAAGAGCAAAGGCCAACCCCATCCCTGCAATCTGATGCGTTGGCAGCGTACCCGAGCGCATTCCTCGCTCATGCCCACCCCCGTGAATCTGGGCTGGCAAGTCGAAATCATTCTGTCTTCGTACATAAAGCGCCCCAACTCCTTTTGGACCGTACACCTTATGAGCACAGACAGACACCAGGCTCGCCTTTATCTCGTTCATATCAAGCGACAACTTGCCAGCGGCCTGCGCCGCATCAACATGAAAACACACACGCTTAGATGCCAGATAGTCCGCGATATCCTTAACGGGATTAATGGCCCCGGTCTCATTATTTACATGCATAAGCGAAACCAGCACGGTATCGTCCCTAACAGCCTGCTTCACCTGATCTACGGAAATAAAGCCTTTACCCCCCGGCTGCAACAAAGTCACCTCATAACCTTGTTCACCCAGGTATTCGAAGCAGTCCAGCACCGCTTTGTGTTCATTTTTAGACGTAATAAGGTGCTTACCCCTGCCGCGCAACGCCAACGCTGCCCCCTTGATAGCGAGATTATTGGCCTCAGTTGCACCCGAGGTCCAAACGATTTCGCGCGTATCTGCACCAAGCAGTTGAGCCACCTGCTTACGCGCTTTCTCGATCGCTGCCTCAGCCTGCCATCCGGGCATGTGAGAGCGTGAAGCAGGGTTTGCAAACAGGGTGTCAGGCCCCAGGTATTGCATCATGCAATCCACCACTTGGGGATCGACGGGCGTCGTCGCAGCGTAATCCAAATAGATAAGATCGTTGGGTAACATACTCGCCAGTTAAGCTTAAAAATCGATGGAATCTGCAGGAATAAGACGGGCCAGCTGGTTCTGCCGAGCAGCGGTAGCTTTAACCTCGCTCTTTTCCATTAGATCATGCAGGGAAATATTACTGAGAAATTCGTGAATCTGGCGACTCAAATCAGACCAGAGGTGATGAGTTAAGCACATCTCTCCCTGCTGGCAGTCACCCTTTTCCTGGCACTTGGTGGTATCGAGCGACTCATTGACCGCATCAACAATATCGGCGATCGAAATTTCATCATCCCCCACCCCCAGGGTGTAACCTCCGCCGGGCCCTCGCACACTTTTCACGAGCCCTTTTTGACGCATTTTAGAGAAAAGCTGCTCAAGATAAGACAGCGATATTCCCTGCCGCTGAGAAATATCACTTAACGCGACCGGGCCTTCTTCATCGTGCAAAGCCAAATCGAGCATCGCTGTTACGGCATAGCGGCCTTTCGTCGTTAAGCGCATGTGAGGAGTCTTTAAGGGCTATAAACGTCAAAAATTATCCAATAGCCGACTATTTTAATCAACTATTACCCAACACCTGGCAACCAAGCTGCCGAATTAGCGCACAACAAAACAGACTGCCCGTTAATTTGCTTCTTTAAAACAATCGACGTCATCTTCGTTAATGGGGGGGACATCTTCTTTGTTGTAAGAAGAATCGATCTTTTTAAGCGCTTTGCACATGGAATTCATACGCTCATCGACCACATGCATATGATCTAGAATACTGCGAATTGAACGCGCGACCGGATCCGGCATTTCTTCGCTCAAGCCGTAGGCATCGAAGCCAAAATTCTCTTCCATTTTTTTGCGTTTGGCATCATCAACTACCGCTTTCTCGGTCACTGATTTAAGGATAATGCGCCCGGGAATACCTACCACAGTTGCACCTGCTGGAACTGCTTTGGTGACCACCGCATTAGAACCTACCTTGGCATTTTCGCCAACTTCAAACGGCCCTAGTACTTTGGCGCCTGCTCCAACGACCACGCCATCCTTTAAGGTAGGGTGTCGCTTACCCTTGTTCCAACTAGTCCCCCCCAGAGTCACCC
>JBFHVM010000184.1:0-6823 GCA_041589495.1 Oleiphilaceae bacterium
CAGGCGTTGCAGCGGAATTTTCTGCATCAGTTGTTCACGATACTCATTCGTCTCTGCTTGGCCCTGTGCCCACAGTATGACACCCGGAGCAATGGCATTGACACGTATATCGGGAGCCAGTTTGAGGGCATATTTCTGCGTGGCATGAGCGAGCGCTCGCTTGCTCTCAGAATAGGCTTGGTAACCTTGGAGGGGATGGTCCGCGTAGATATCGGTGAGGTTGATGACATTGCCGCAATTGGCCTTGAGTAGCTGCTGAAAGCCTTCGATAAGAGAAAGTGGGGCGATACTATTGCAGTGTCTCAGTGCGGACTTTTCTGGCTCGGTGAGCTGGTTATCGGCTCTGAATATTGATGCGTTATTGACCAGAAGGTGCAACGGCTGCTGGTTGGCGTTTACTGTGTCGATCATTGCTGCCGTTGCTTTGGGGCAGCCAAGATTGGCCTGTAGCAGCGAGATGCTGGCGGGGCGCTGTGCATTGAGTTGTTCTGCCAGTGCGTGTGCTTTTTGGTGGCTATGATAATAATGCAGAATCAGGTCGTAGCCTTCAGTATGCAGGCATTCAGCCATGGCGCGGCCCAGCCGCTGAGCGGCTCCAGTGATGAGTGCGCGCATCAGGTGTTTTGAATATTGTGTTGATTTAGGTAGTCAGCACGCCATTGTTTTATTGCGTTCACGCGAGCCTGGTCGATTGCTTCACCCAAAGCTTTGCCGTCCAGTCCTGTTTCGTTGCGTAATGCGCCGATATTGACTGTTTTCATGGCAGCAAATGCCTCACGAAAAAACGGAGCTTGAGGATAGTCCCGATCTTCAAAGCCCGTACGGCCGCGCGCGTCCGCTTCGCACACTAGTAAAAATTGTTCAAAGCGTTCCGGGCGGCGCAGGGCATCAATGGCTTTGAGTACTTTGACGATGGTTTGGGGGCGCAGCTCCAATGCTTTGTGCACGTGAGTGTGATATTCGCTGCTCTGCAAGGCGAGATCGCGAAAGGTTTTTGGGGTACGCAGTCGATTGCAAAGTTGTTTGATGGGTTTGAGTCCTGTGCGTTCGTGGCCGTGATGCTTGGGCAGGGTTTCCTCTGGGCTTAAGGCTTTACCTAAGTCATGAATGAGTGCAGCAAAGCGCGTTGCCTCCTGGTCACTCAGTCTGCATGCCTGCTCCAGGCTCATCAAGGCGTGAATGCCACAGTCTATTTCGGGATGATATTGCTCGGGTTGAGGAATGCCGAACAAAGCATCTAGCTCGGGCATGATGACTTGCAGGGCACCACATTCACGCAGTACTTCAAAATAAACGCGTGGAGACTTCTCGCCAAGTGCGCGTTGGGTTTCCTGCCAGATGCGTTCTGCTGGCAAGGTTTCGAGCTCGCCAGAAGCCGTCATGGAGCACATTAAGGCCAAGGTGGATTCGGCGACCTGAAATCCGAGGTCGGCAAATCGGGACGCAAAACGCGCCACTCGGAGAATGCGTAAGGGATCTTCTTCAAAAGCATCGGAAACATGGCGAAGCACGCGATCCTCAAGATCTTGCTGTCCGCCATAGGGGTCGATGATATTTCCGTTGCTATCTTGAGCCATCGCGTTGATGGTGAGGTCGCGACGTTGTAAATCATCCTCTAAGGTAACATCAGAAGAGCTGTTGCATTCAAAGCCCAAGTATCCGGTGCCTGATTTTCGCTCTGTGCGCGCCAGAGCGTATTCTTCGCTGGTGTCCGGGTGCAAGAATACCGGAAAGTCGGCGCCCACCTGGCGAAAACCTTTGTCCAGAAGATCTTGTGGCTTAGCGCCAACAACGACCCAGTCCCGGTCTTTAACCTTTAGGCCCAGAAGCTGGTCGCGCACGGCGCCACCAACCAGATATGTTGTGAATGCTGTTGTCATGGGGGTAGTATAACCCGCCCTTTGGTTAAGCACAGGTAGAGGGTAATGAAAGGCTTGAGGAGATTAAAATGCCAGCCCAAATCCGATAGTGCCACCCATTTCTACTTCGTTGATCATTCCGGCAGCCTCAATGCTGAAGCCACGAGGCTGATATAGAAAGCCTGCCGTTAACGTGGCTTCTTCTCTTGCGGCTTCGCTGGTTTGGGCGAGATTAACGCGGATGCCTCCCCGCAGGTGAAAATCATCGCGCCAATAGTAGTCGGTACCCACAGACAAAAAGCGAGTAAGACCTTCAAAGTCCCATACTTCGTTTTCGGTTAAGTCAAGATCAACCGTCATCATGTATTTTTCACGGTAGTGTGCAACACCAACCCGATAAAGTGCCTGCACGGCACGCTTGCGTGCAGGGAAGCGGCGATCCGGTCTAACCGGGCGCCAGGGAGTAAAGTCAGTGGGGAAGAGGTTTTTGCCAACGATGCCAAATACCGTTTCGCCTTCAAGCCAGAAACCATCAAGCCCCAGTACTTCACTCATAAAATCATCGGTCATCAGCATGGCAAATCCAATATCCAGATTCCATTCGATCAGATCGGTGCTGATACGTCGTGATGGCGGGGAGGAAACGTCGTACTGAGTTAGCAGGTCACTGATGTGTGAGCCATTGATTTGTATCCACTTGGGGGTAAAACCCCAGGATATGGGCATGTTGTATTCGATGACGTTGGTGGTGGCGACCGTGACGCCAAACTCTCTCATCTCGTAATACGTGTTATCAACAGAACTCCAAAAACCGCTCTCCAGGTTGCCGAAAGGGCTCGAAGAGTCCTCAACCTTGGCATCTATCAAAAAGTCGATCAGTTCTTCGTCCTGATTGCGGATGGTTGCCATTTCGCGAATATCGCGTGTTGTATAGAAGTTGATGGTGACGGGTTTGGTGTCGACCATTAAGCTGAACGCAGCCATTTCGTCTGCTCGATATCCGTTCAGGGAAATCTCCGATAATTGTGACTTGAGGGCTTGTCCTCTTGCTCTCAGTTCTTCTTCGTCAACCTCCGTAGTGCTTTCCATGGCTTCGATAAAATTATCGAGTACATCAGACTCCTGAAATCGACGTACGTCATTCTGAAAGTCTTCGTCGTAAATTTCCCGGGCACCAAAGGAGGTCTGAATGAAAATCTTGTCGGGTTTGTCGCCACGGTTAAAGGCTATGAGTGCCGGGTTGTGAAAGCTTGCATTGAATTTTGTAGATGAAGCCACTCCTGCACCGCCCATCGACATAGAACGGGGATCCAGAAATGTGCGGTAACCCGCGAAGGCCTGGGTGCCAAGACACAATAAAATTAGAGCGGCAATGCCTTTGATCGCTCCTGCATTCATACTGGCGGGTTTCCTCATGGCTTTTATTTGATCCTGAGCCGATTTTTCGGCGTGTGCTGGTACTCAAGCGGCGCTCAGTGTACCCCAATCGGGGCTGTTACAACGCTGGCCGCGTCACGCTTTGTTACATTGGCTTGAATATTGTGTTTTTTTATTGTCGACGCCAATTGCGACGATTGGAGGTGAAAAATTGCCTCTTATCCAAGTACAGGCGGCAGCAAACGGCCTGACTTTTCCGCTTTGTTTTGCTTGGCGTTTGTACGCCGGATACTTTATGGCGATCCAGGACTTGGCACAACTTTTTCATATAAACGGTTCAAAAGCGCATTAGTTGTCGAGTGGATTGTGATTCACGCATGGCCCGGTTAGTTCCCGGATTGGCGCAGGTATGAAAAGGTTTTGACTATGTTGATGCAGAGTATTCGACTTGTCGTGCTGATGTTAGTGGGCATGTGTTGCATGCTTGCCCAGGCGCACGAGGGCGAGCATATGGATGAAGACGGCAAGGTAATGCAAGAGTTACCGCCACCTCCGCCCATTATTGTCCGCGTGACGGGATATGCCGCCTATCAGGTGCCAGGCAAAAGCAAAGACAAGAGTGAGATGACTGCGGATCCCAAGCGCTTGCTGGCCATTCGTGCGTCAAAGCTGGATGCCTATCGCAATTTGGCAGAGAGAGTTTACGGCATTGCGCTGCAAGGCCGCTCCTCCGTTAAAGACTTTGAATTGCAGGAAGATCATTTTGCCGCGGCCATCGATACGGTCATCCGTGGCGCTCGCGTCGTGTCTATTTCCGAGAACAAAAGCACTGGTATAGAAACCGTGCTTGAACTCTTGCTTCCGGGGCATTTTCAGGACTGTCTCAACAAAATCAATAATTTTCGATATGGAGATGACTGCCTGCGTCCCCTTACTCCAAATTTATACAACACGGCAAGGAATGCCCCAGGCCAAACCCGTGTTCCTCCTCAGGGAATGGATAACATTTATTACCTGAATTGATACCAATATGAGTACTCAGATTTCTTCATTTGTATTTACTTTACTTCTGACCACACTGGCCCAGGCCGACTGGATTCAGGTAGAAGGCAGCGCTTCGCTTAATAGTGGCCCTTACGAAGTTGTGCGAGAGCGTGCCAAAGAAGCCGCCTTGCAAGAGGCCGTAATGCAATATGGCGTCGAAGTGCGCAGTCAACAGCGTATGGAAAATGGTGTTTTACGCGAGGACAGCATAGAGCTGAGTAGTCAGGCGCGTGTTTCCAGAGCCGTGGTGCAGGATGAATATCAAAGTAAAGGAAAGCTGCATCTGGTGATGAATGTTGAGCTGGAGTCTATCCCGCAGTGTCCTCACTCAACATCGCGTCATTATAAAAAGAAGGTGGCCGTACTCGGTTTTACTGTGCAGGCCCCTGAGCAGGCTCAAATGGGGCAACTGCACGATGTGGATCGTGAACTCGCCAGTGCATTAAATCAGGCCTTGCACCGACAGGGTGGTCTGGTCGTATATGAGAGCAGTGATCTCAAACTTTATCGTGAAACTCGCAATGCTCCGAGCCACTACACCTCACAGAATACGCTCACCAAAGCGGCGGATTTGGCAAAAGAAATGGGCGCCCAGTTTGTCGTCTCGGGCGTGGTGCGAAACCTGGGAATTGAAAATGAGTCTGCTTTCAAGAACTCCTACTGGAGTCGTCTCACCAATTTGGCTAAAAACAGTAATCGTACACGTCAGTTCTCGGTAGACCTGTTTGTGCATGATGGCTTTAGCGGGGCTATTGTGTGGCAACGAAATTTCACTACGTCCGGGCATTGGCGGGCTGACATTAATCGTAAACTCAGCTTTTCGCAGCCAGAGTTTTGGCAGGAAGACTATGGTCAGGCCGTGGGTCGCCTGATTGATGATATGGCCTACAAAATTGAAGAGCAGTTACGTTGTCAGCCTTTTATGACGCGCATATCTCGTGTTGCAGGTAAAACCTTGCACTTTAATTCGGGTGCCAGCACTGGTATTCGTCCCGGCGACAAGCTGGCACTTTATCGCACTTTTAATTTTAATGATGCCGATCAGCAAAAAGGCGTTGAATTGACTAACGTCAAAACCGCTCTGACGGTTTCTCAAGTACACCCAGGCTTTGCCAGCGGCACCATCTCGGTTGATCCGGGGCGCTTAAATATACAGGAAGACGATTTGCTGATTGCGTGGTAGTGCACATGTCAGAATACGCTTGCCTGAGCGGACACCTTACGCCGAACTGTAATAATTAACCTATACTATACTCAGCGTTAATGCTAAGGACAGGGGTAGAAGCGGCAGATGGTGCGTTTTGCTTTAATAATGCTGTTTTGGTTGGGGTCAATTCAGCTTTGTGCTGGTCAGCCAACCAATGTTTCGCAGCCTCTAACAGTGCTTTTGGATGATGCTTATCCTCCTTATTCCTGGCAAGAAGGCGGCGAAAGTCACGGTTTTTATACTCGCCTGGCGGAAATGCTATTCAGGCGTGCGGGAATACCTTTCGAAATTCAATTATATCCGTGGAAGAGAGCCTTGAGTCTGGTCGACAGACGCAAGGCTGCTCTGGCGGGCATCTATGAGACGCCAGAGCGTCGCCAGCGATATCATTTCAGTGAGCCCTGGTTTTCTGAAGAGGTGATGGTTTATGTACGTCGTGAGCACGGCTTTCACTTTGAGAAGATAAAGGACTTGAGAGGCAAGCGTGTTGGTGTAAATCGTGGCTGGCAAGTGAGTGAGGATTTTCAGGATGAACTTCAAAATCAATTGTTTAGCGTGCATTATGCGGCGAATAGTCAGGATAATATGAAAAAACTGCTCGCAGGGCGTGTTGACTGTGTCATTGTTGATAAGCTGAATGGCGATTTGATGATCGCAAAGCTCTCGGCACAAGATCATATCGAGGTCTTACCAACCCCCGTATTGGTTCACGATAGCTACATCATGCTCAGTCGCGAGTTACCACCTGAAGTTTCCGATAATATTCTGAGTCGCATCAATCAGGAAATTGCAGCAATGCGCGCAGATGGCAGCATTGCCTTACTGGCCGAAACCTTCACCAAACAATAGCCTCAATGTAGGTCGATATTTATGTCGATGCGGAGTGATGGAGCAGCGGCCATGTTGGCATAAATGCCAACCTACAGGTGTTGCCCGTCATGCAATTGTGGGTCGATATTTATGTCGACGCGGAGTTATGGAGCAGCGGCCATGTTGGCATAAATGCCAACCTACAGGTGTTGCCCGTCATGCAATTGTGGGTCGACATTTATGTCGACGCGGAGTTTTTGGAGCAGCGGCCATGTTGGCATAAATGCCAACCTACAGGCGTCTCCCTTAATGCCTCAAACAAAATACCCAAAAAACACCAGCAATAGCTTTCCCAGCCATCCCTGCCAGCGTTTTTCAACTTTCATATCTTCGTGTGTAATTAATTTGGAGCTTTTGCAGTCCTGTTCAAATTGGTTGCTCAGTTGGGTGATGCTTTCGGTGCGCTGCAATACATAGTCAACTTCGAGGTCGTGATGCAAGCTGCGCCGGTTAAGGTTGGTCGAGC
>JBFHVM010000185.1:0-6706 GCA_041589495.1 Oleiphilaceae bacterium
AACTCCGCGTCGACATAAATGTCGTCTTACATAAGTAGCCCCGCCTCACACGCCCGACTACAAAATCAACTCGCCGGGCGACGCGCTTCATCTATGTTCACCAGATTTTCTCCGAGCCAACGTTGTTTGAGATCTTCGAGCGAGACCGGCATGGCCCAATAGGAGCCTTGAAAATAGGTACAGCCAAGCTGTTTTAGGGCCTGATACTGTTCGGCATTTTCAACACCCAAAGCGATCGGTTGACAACCTACGCTTTTGGCAATCTCAATCGCGCTGACAATGGTCTTGCGAGCATAATCTTCATCGGTTACCGAACCCACCAGGCTCATCGAAAGTTTGATAAAGTCGATCGGCAATACTGCCAGCAAGTTGTTGGGAATCACCTGATCACCCACATTCTGCAAACAGAGTTTGACGCCACCGTCGGACAACCTCCTACAGGCTGTTAACACGCTTTCTCGGGTGCCAAAGCGCCCCCAGTCCGGCAGGTCAAGCACCAATTGTACATTATGCCTCTGCAGCTCATTTTGCAGGTTACATAGCTGTACCACATACTCGGCATCGGTCATATCGGCCATCATCTCATTAAGAAAGAGATAAAAGGCACCGTCTTTGCTTGATACGCTAAGACGCGAAAAGTCTTCAGTCAGCTTGTTTTGCAAGGTGTTCTCGAACAATTCCCCGTGCCCGAGCTGTCGGAAATGCCTGATAACCGCCTCAGTTCCGCCATATTGGTCTGCGTTGGCAATTTTAGCGAGAATTTCACTGCCCATGGGTTGGCGGCCGGCACTGGTGAAAATGGGCTGATAGGCCACCTGCATTAACTGTTGCATATCGCTATCGTCCCGGAGTTGACCAAAACCACCCTGCAGCACCACCATTTTTCCTTTGCCGCTCGATTTGGCCTGGTATAGAGCCACGTCGGCGGCTTTCATCAGGCGCTCTTCGCTGTCGCCGTGGTAGGGATAAATAGCAGCCCCGATGCTCGTTTTAATCTCCAGCTGCTGGTCCTGATAATTCACTGGCGCTTTGCAGGCTTTGAGAATCTTATTGCATACGGCTTCTACATCTTTGGTTTCGTTCAGGTGCGTTAACAGCACGCAGAATTCGTCACCACCAATACGGGCAACCACATCTGCCTCGCGCACCGATAAGACAATACGTTTGGCAAAGCCCTGCAGAAGCTCATCGCCCGCAGCGTGGCCGAAGGTATCATTCACCTGCTTGAAGTCGTCAAGATCAAGTGCGAGTACCGCCATAAAGCGCTCTTGCCGTTGCGCGAGACTGATGTTCTGCTTCATCGACTCTTGAAAAGCCAGGCGATTTTTAATCTGTGTCACTGGATCAATACTGGCCAAGCGACGCATTTCCTCTCGCTGCTCCGTTAAGGTGATCAATACTTTAAGCTTGGCCAGCAGCACTTCTTCACGCACCGGTTTTTCAATAAAGTCCATGGCCCCCAGTTCATAACAGGAGGTTTCCAAACCCGGCACGTTATGTCCGTGTGCCGTCACAAACAAAATGGGAGGCGGCTCTACAAACTGCTGGTTCACCAACTTGGCCATTTCCAGGCCATTAATACCCGGCATGGAGTAATCGAGAATAAGCACGTCTATTTTTTCGTGTAACAGCAAGCGTAGCCCCTCAGCAGCTGAAGAAGCTGTTGAGACACGCGCGCCGAGGGGCAGCAACATGCGCTGCATGGAAAAGAGGTTGGCTTCGAGATCATCCACCACCAGTATATGAACTTTCGAGTTCATAAGCGCCTCCTAGGTCAGTTACGCAAACTGACCGGATTTAATACCCGCACTCCCGGAGATAGCCTTAGGGCTGACGCCGGCATTGTGGGAAACAAGCTTAGTTCAGGATCAGCCACTGCGCAAAAGGCGCCCTCGGCATGGAGATCAGCCAGACCTTGCGCGCCATCTTTATTGGCCCCGGAGAGCAGTATCGCGAGCGTATGTCGGGCCTCAGGACCTACACAGGAACTGAAAAGCAGATCGATTGAGGGTTTGGAGTATGAGTAAGGTTCGTCGTCGAACAAGCGACAAGTATTTGTCTCGGGCTCTATGAGTAAATGATACTCAGCCAAAGGCGTATAAAGCTTTCCGGCTTCGAGACGCATTCCGTTGCGGGCAATGTGACATGAAAAATCCAGCATTTCGCTCACGACCTCGCACAACCTGTCTTGTTGAGCGCTACCCTCAAGGTGAATCAATAAAACAATCGGTGGCGCTTTGGCGGGCTCCAACTCCCCCAGTAATTCAGATACCTGGTTGATACTGCCAGCCGAGCCACCGATCAGTATGCGATTCACTCCTGCCGGCACAGTAAACCCAGCCACGGCGCCTCCCGATTTGGTTAAATTTTAACCCATATTTTTCACATTAACAGTGTTTTGGTAGATATTTATGCCGATATCCAGTTTCACCAAGTCTAAATAATGCGCCAAATCGTTGACATTTTCAGCTTCACCCAGCATGAGAAACCCTCCCAACTCCATTGATGGCACCATCAGGTCACGGATCACCCGCTCCTGCTCGTTGGGATGCAAGTAAATCAGCACATTGCGACAGGTAACGAGATGCATACTACCCAGCGAGGCATCTCTCACCATATTGTGGTGTTTGAAATGACAGGCCTTGCGGAGATGGTCAGAGAAGCAAAAGTAATCCTCTTCAAGTTTCACGTATTCGAGCAGGGAAGGGTGACCCGACAAATCCAGAGCGCGAAAATTCTGCTGCAGTTCATCGAGGCGCTCGAGCGCGTATTTACCTGACGCGGCGACCTCCAAAGCACGGTCGTTGATATCGGTTCCGATAATACTGCAATAGGGCAGTAAGCCAATCAGATCCAGTAATATAGCGAGCGAATAGACCTCCTCGCCCGTAGAGCAGCCAATGGTCCAGATACGTATTTTGGGGTATGCCTCAAGTTTAGGTAACACGCGCTCATACAACAGCTTAAAATAATCCGAGTCACGAAAAAAACGACTGTGGGTGACCGTGAGTGTTTGTATCAAGCGGGGAATAATCTCCTCGTCACCCTCAACAATACGCTCCAAAAGCACAGAGAGCGATGCTAATCCTTCCCGTTCAACAAAAGCAAATAAACGACGTTCCATGGCCGCTACAGCATAGCGCGTAAAGTCATAGTCGGTGCTGCGCTTGAGGGCAAACAGTATCACCTCGGTCATCAGCAAAGGGTGACGCGCCTCAGTCATGTCATTTCTCCTGCTCTTCGGAACTTGCACTTGCCTTTGTACGGTCAGCCAGATCAGTGATGGCCGCCACCACGTCTGCAATTGAAGCCGGTTTGGGCAGGTAACTGGTCACGCCCATTTCGAGGCAACGTCTGCGATCTTCTTCGTTATCCTTCGCCGATAACACAATTACCGGCAGCTTTTTGTAGGCAGCATGTTCTTTGAGGAACTCGATAAAGGCATAGCCGTCTTCACCGGGCAGCACGAGATCGCTCACTATGATATCCACCGGTGTACTGGCTAGCTTTTCTTTAGCCAACGATACCGTATCGGCCAATTCAGTTTCGTACCCTGCCTGTCGCAGAGCCATGCCCATCGAAAACAAACTGCGCATATCGTCGTCTAGCAGGAGTATGCGCTGACCCTTGCCTTGTGCAGACGCAACCGAAAGAGACTCTTGCATCACGGGTGATGGTTCCGATGACGGCGGCGCCTGAAGGGCTTTGTTGTTTAATACCTGCGCTAACTTGTCCCGGCCTGCTTCGTTCCAGCGAATGACATAATGCACCACCCCTTCCAGCCAGACATTGGCATTATGCAGAGAGTCACTCACCAACACCACCAGCCAGGCTCGCTGCCGTAGCTGCTGGAACAGCGCCTGCATTTGCTCTGCGTTATGATCTTCGGCCACCGCCAAGTCACCATTGAGGATTAGACCGTGGCTATCCTCGGGGGCTGACTCCATCAGTTGAGACAGGTTAAACGCACTTACGCGATGCCCAGTAAACAGCTCAGGAATTTTTTCTCCCCAAAGACTGGCCAGCTCTTCCTGCCAGTACCAACGATGTGAGGATTTCAATACCTCCTCCGGGCGAGCTGCGTCGAATGCATGCTCGGTAACCTCGATGCCTGCTTGTGGTGACGACAGTGGATTCGTTTCGATAGCATTTGGAGCCTCAAGCGGAGGCTGGTCGTATGATAATAAATTGTCTGTCCCTATCTGACGCGGCCCTGCATACTCAATAGGAACAAACAAACTAAAACAACTACCCTGCCCCTTCTCCGAGGTGAGAGTAATATAGCCACCCAGGCACTCGGCAATCTGCCGTGCGATACTGAGTCCCAAACCGCTGCCGGTTTGATTGGGTGTAATGGGCGAATCTACCTGGGTGAAAGATTCAAAAATAACCGTCTGATCCTCTTTTGAAATTCCCACGCCGGTGTCGTCTACCTCAAACACCACAAAAGAGCCCTGGGCTTTAATACGCAATTCAACTGAACCCTCGCCGGTAAACTTGAAGGCATTGGATAAAAAGTTGCGCAACACCTGTGACAAACGTTGCGGGTCGGTTTGCAGCGTCTCGGGCACGGATTCGTCAACGCTTACCTTCCACTGCAGGCCCTTATCCTGCGCGATGGGTTTGAACTGTGCATTCAAACGGTCCGAAAGATCTCGCAGCCGGAGTGTTTCAAAATGAAATCTCATTTTGCCCGCTTCGATGCGGGCAAGATCCAGCAGATCGTTCACCAGCGTCAACAGGTCTTCACCACTTTGGCGTATCACCGAGAGAGACTGCCGCTGCTCTTCGGTCATACTATGGTCTTGCTTGAGCAAGACTTGCGTGAGCACCATAATACTGTTCAGCGGCGTGCGCAGTTCGTGAGATACCTTGGATAAAAAGGCCGACTTCTGGTTACTGGCTTCCTGTACTTCGCGCGAAGCCTGTTGTAGTCGCAGATTCAGCTTTTCGAGATCCTGCTTTTGTCGCTCAGTGGTTTCTGCATTACGGCGCAATTCGAGATTGGCAATTTTGAGTTCATCGGTTTGCATCTCGAGCTCCGCCTCTGATTGCTGCAAGGCATGAGTTTGAGATTTGAGTTCGGTATTGGCTTCATCCAGCTGTTCTTTTTGCTTCTGCGTTTGTGTGAGTAACTCACGCGTATGCTCCTGACTCAGGCTCGACTGTACCAAAGTAGCCAGCTTGGAGACCAATTCGGCCACCAGGGACTGGTCGTAGGTCACCTGATTGCGGAACAACAACTCAATCACGCCACCGTTTTCAGGCCCCACTTCCAGGGGGAGTAAACAGTGAAAGGCGGGTTCGCTTTGACTCAATGCCGAATGCACCCTGACCTCGTCTATCTCAAGCGGCCCTTCGATGTGCTCCCGGCTCAGATAACATTGGCGAGGTTGGCCATCAAAATTTTGGCGATAGTGGCGCTCCAATTCGGCACTGATATTCACCTGTCCACAGAGTACGGGCTCCTGATGTGTGGCGCCGCTGTAAAAACGAATAAACAAAGCACCTGCCACCGCACCACTTTGTTCCACAATAATTTCGAGGGCTCGCTGGCTGAAGGCTTCGAGATCTTCGCTTTGCAACAAGAGCGCATTCATCTCCGCAACGCCCTCACGCAAGGCCAGCTCAGCCAGGGCTCGCTCCTGGTCGGTTTTGACGATATTGCGAATCAGCGTCACCGCTTTGGTTAGCTCCTGTATCTCTGCAATATCGGTATCGGGCAGATCCAGGTCAGTTTGCTGCGCCGTGGCAATTCGGTGACTGTTTTCCACAATGGAACGAATGGGAAACACGATGGACTGATTAAGACGTCGACGCCAGAGGATCAGGCTCAGCAATAACAGGAGGATCGACAGCGAAACGAACATAGTGGTCCAAAAATAATTGGCCTCGGACTGTTCTTTAAACTGATTACGTTCCACGCGAATATCATTGAATAAGCGCTCCATTTCGCGCTCCAAATTTAAAGTAATATGCTGATTGGCAACGATGAGCCGCTCTATGTCGTAATAGTCAGAGGTTTCGGTAAGACGCTTCAAAACGTGAGCATTCGCTCTAAAGCGCTTGCTTTGCGTATTCAAGGCCGCCAGCAGGGAATGCATGGGAGAACCTGCGTCGACCCGCGAAGACAAAATCTCGCGACTTTCATCAAAGCGCTTTAGTGCACTAAAGTAGGTACTCCATCCTGAATTTTCGCCGGTTTGTACGATTGCGGTAAGGGCTTGTGCCGCACGGGTGAAAAACCCGCGAATATCGGCGGCTTGACCCAACTCAATGAGCCTTTCCTGTTGCCGGGCCAGGTCGACCAGAGCCGTGCACGATAAGAACATAGCCGTGATTTGCGGCTGCAGCAGATTATTGAATACCACGCGATCAGTGCGATCCAGTCCCTGCCGATGAATATCCAGCAGGCGCCAGTGTCCCACTTCGAGGCGAGAGAGAGAGGCTCGCAATCGATCCTGATACTCCTTGGGTAAATCCCGATAATATGTCCAGATTTGCGACCACAGGCCAACAAGATGCAAGCGTTTATCAGCCGTAGGTCCATGTATCCAGGTTTCGAGCAGGCTGTTCGATTGGGCAACCCGCTGTTCAATATCAACCAAAGTCAGTAAGCGCAAAGCCAATGCCGTTTCCTGCTCCTGAAAACGGGACTGAGCCAGATAAAAACCGCTCACCGTAGCGACCATGGTGAGCGTCACCC
>JBFHVM010000186.1:0-6662 GCA_041589495.1 Oleiphilaceae bacterium
GCATCGAAGCCGGTAGTGAGCCCTTTCTCTTCAAATTGATAAGGCGGATAACCGTTGGCAATCCCGCAGGTAATGGTTGTCGCATTTGCGAGTGGACATAGACCAAGCAAGCCGACAAGAAGCAGACTCATCGGCCAGCGTAAGTGTCGCTGGCTAGGAGCCTTTTCCGGACGCATTGTCGTTAGCATCCTCTGCTGGCTGAATTAGACTGATCAACTCCCAGCCACTTTCGGGCATCACAGCATCTTTACCTGATACCGGCTGTACCGAACCATCGGGCCGAATCGCAAACAGCAGAGTCAGGCGGTTACCGTGCTTCTTCCGATAGGCCTCAAAACCAAACTCGTCAGAGAGCTGGGTAATCTTCACTGTTGCTCCCCTGGCTACCAGACTGGCCAGCTTGGCAAAGGTGGCAGATTCACCAAAACGGTTCCGCGTATTGAGATATTTTTCGGCAGACTGATGACTGGCGCGCAAATCCTGGTCCCCTTCGGGTAGGCCCAACACATTGCCGGCGCCCATGAGATCGAGATAGTGATAGGTAGACAAGGTATTAAGCTGCTTATATGGGGACACCGCCAGCATGTGGCCAATGCCCGCCAGGTTGAGATTATTCTCGGCATGCTCCGATACCGGGTTACCGAAATACACAGTGAGATTATCCATGCGTGCCGCACGCACATTCTCCCAACTGGTATCAGTCAGAATCACCGGAATGTTCTTCGACACAAACGCTTTGGCCAACTGACGAGCGACGGAATTGGCACCGATGAACAAAAAGCCGTTGTTGTCGGGTTCTTTGACTTTCAACAGCGCGGCCAGAGGTGCCGAGGTAATACTTTGCACAATGACGGTGACCACGATCACCAGAAAGACCATGGGCACCAGTGCCGAAGCATCGGCAACGCCCGCCTCTTCAAGCTTGAAGGCAAAGAGGGCAGAGACCGCTGCGGCAACAATACCGCGCGGCGCAATCCAGCTTAAAAAGGTCCTCTCCTGCCAACTCAGATCGGTACCGATAGACGAGGACCAGACGGCAAGCGGTCTCGCCACCAGCATCAGGCACACAATGACCCATACAGGCCCCCAGCCCAGCACAGTGAGCGCTTCAAGATCCATGCGTGCCGCCAGAATAATAAACAGGGCAGAGATGAGCAGTACGCTGAGACTCTCCTTAAATTCGAGAATGTCTTCAACGGGCACCCCTTTCATGTTGGCCAGCCAAATGCCCATAATCGTCACAGTCAGGAGACCCGATTCGTGCACCAGAAAGTTGGAAAAGGCATACACCCCCAACATAAAGGTCAGAGTTCCTGCGTTGTTGAGAAACTCTGGCAGCCAGTGATTGCGCAGGGCCTGCCCGAGCAGGTAGGCCGTGGCACAACCCAGCGTGGTGCCAAGCACGAGCGTGGCACCAAAAGTCATCAGGGTTTGCTCAAAGGCCTGTACCTGACCGCCGCTTGAAATAATAAACTCGAACACCAAAACCGCTAGCAAGGCACCGATGGGATCGATGACAATCCCTTCCCACTTGAGAATATTACTAATGCGGGCATTGGGCCGCACCGCACGCAGCAGCGGCATGATCACTGTGGGGCCACTTACCACCACAATGGCGCCAAACAAGGTCGCTACGCCCCAACTGAGATCGACAAACAGTTTAGCGGCAAGCGTGGCCAATACCCAAGTGACCAACACCCCGGTAGACAGCAGATTGCGCACCATCTTGCCATGCTCGCGCATCTCTGAAAATTTAAGCGTAAGACTCCCCTCAAACAGAATCACCGCTACGGCGAGTGACACAATGGGGAACAGCATGTCGGCCAGCAGAGCATCGGGGTCGAGAAAACCCAACGCCGGCCCCATCAGAATGCCGGCTATCAACAGAAACAGAATGGCAGGCAAACGCAGTCGCCAGGCGATCCATTGACACACCAGAGAAATCACACCAATGCTGGCCAGAGATATTATTTTAAGTTCAACCATGAAACCGACTATGTCTGTGGATAAGGACGCCCCCGCTTAGTCACCAAGAGGACGTCAGGGAATCTGGCGGAACTCTGATTAATCAGAGCATCCCTCACAATTAAAGAACATTCTCACCGGATTGCTAGCAGGTCACCGATCTGAGTGAGCCATCCAAGGTGTTTTAGAAGTCAATAACGGGGCCTCATACCGCACAAGGCAATAAACATTCCGCCGTGACTTTATCTGTCGTCGGTGGGGCTAGACTTTTTGGCCAATTTTTTCAGGATATGGCTCACCGCCACCATACCAAAGCAGGCGGTAACATGTGTGGCCGCACCAAAGCCCGAAGCGCAATCGAGCTTAGCGGGACCACTGCCTGCGGGTCGACTCTGGCATACAGTCCCGTCGCCCTGATCGTAGACGAGGTTTTCGGTGGAATAGACCGCATCAACACCAAATTTACGCTTGGGATTACGCGAAAAACCATGCAAGCGGCGCAGGTTATTACGGATTTTAGCCAGTAGCGGGTCCTGAGTGGTGCGACTCAGATCGGCCAGATGAATTTGCGTAGGGTCGGTTTGCCCTCCGGCTCCGCCCGAGGTGACGAGGGGAATTTTGTGTCGCTGACAGTGTGCGATAATGGCCGTTTTGGCTTTGACGCTATCGGTTGCGTCGAATACAAAATCAAAGGGTGTTGCGAATACGCTTTCGAGATTATTTGGCGTCACAAACTGGGCCCGGGCGTCTACAATGACCTGGGGATGAATCGCCTGCAGGCGCTTGGCCATCACTTCTACCTTGAGCTGTCCAACGCTGTCCTGCAGGGCGTGTATCTGGCGATTAATATTCGAGACGCAAATATCGTCGAGGTCGAATAGCGAGATCTGGCCAATACCGGATCTCACCAGGGCCTCTGCGGCCCAGGAACCCACTCCGCCAATGCCAATGACCGCCACGTGGCTTTGTCGAAAACGTTCTACCGCGTTTTGACCATACAAACGGGCAATACCGCCAAAGCGAAAAGCATAGTCGTCCTGCATAACCCGGCACTCCAAATAATACCATTAACCTAAAGGCCGGGGATTATAGCGTGAGGACGAGGCAGACTCTATTTGCGAGGCATAACCTTGCGTTCAGGCAGAGCAACGATTGTATCCCTTACCTCGTCGGTATTTTGTACCTGATGATCCTGCAAACCATAACGTTTACGCTTGAATGCGGTCAGATCCATGATATCAACCACCACAAACCCATCCACACAATCGTTAAAGTCCGGATCAATATTAAAACCATGAAATTGCGTGCCCCCGGGATTACACAGCTCGGTGTATTGCTTGTATAGCGTAGGAACCGAATACCCCATGTGACCCAACTGCTCTTTCAGCACAACAAAGGCTTCTTTGGCGCTGAGCCCTTGGAACATGGCATTGATGCGCTCGCAAGCCGCTTCGTCAAGCGTGTAGGGGCGTCGGCAGCGCACCAGGCTGCGTTCAGCCGAGTAATAACGCTCGTAATAGCCCACCAGCAAATCCTTTGCCGCACGCGAGAAAGAATTGCTGATACTCACCGCGCCCAGCAAGTAGCGGTATTGCGGGTGTCGATTGAGAAAGGCTGCAATGCCGTACCAGAGATAGTCGAGACTGCGCGACCCCCAGTATCGCGGTTGTACAAAGCTGCGCCCTAGCTCCAGACCAGTGTTTAGCAGTTCCTGGCTCTGCGAGGTATAGTCAAACAGGGTTTCGGTATAGAGCTGCTCCTCGCCCTGCTGTCCCAATGCAACATGGGTCGGGCAGAGCCGATAAGCGCCCACAATCTCCAGATCGTTGGCATCCCAGAGCACGATATGCAGATAGCGCTGATCATAGTGATCGATGTCACGCCGATTGCCCGTACCCTCGCCAATTAAGCGAAAGCTTTCTTCACGCAAACGGCCAATTTCTCGCATAATCGAAGAGCCGGATCGGTAGGTGAAGAGAGCGATTTGTTTACCGTCCCGGGTTTGTCCCAACAGCTCGCAGTCTTCGATTTCGCGCTTAAGCAGCAAGCGATCTTCGGGATGCGCAATGGGAGCAATCGTCCTGAACAAACTCGGTTTGTCTTTGGGTAATCGATAAACCTGTTTGCGGAATAGCTTTACCTTGGTTTTGAGTGGCAAATTCAAATCTTCATGGGTGACCGGATCAATCAGCTCTCCAATGCGCACCACCACGGAATTTTCGGCATGCCGAAAGGTTTCGTGCACCAGCCATAGCGTTGACAACGGTTTGGAAACCAGCGATAAACTGTAAAAGAACAGTGAGTTTCTTGCATCGATGTGCACCGGCAAGATGGGTGCGTGCACAGCCTCAGCAAGGCGTAAAAAGGTACTGCGCCAGCGCTCATCCCGAATACCCGTCGCACTGAAACGCGAGGCAGATCCGGCAGGAAACACGATTAAGGCCCCCTCTCGCTCCAGATGCGTTTTGATTGCAGCCGTTTCCTGTTCAGAACCATGCTTACCACTACAAGACAGCACGACTGGCTGTAACGCCTGAATATCTTGCAAAAGCGTGTTACCCAACACCTTCACGTCACTACGCACTTCGCTCACCAGTTTGAGAAGCGCCATGGCATCAAGCGTACCAATGGGATGATTGGCAATAATCACCACCCGTCCCCGAGCGGGGATACGCTCGCGCTCATTGTGCCGCACCGCAAAACTGAAACTAAAAAAGTCGAGCACATCCTCAACAAAATTGAGTCCGGTGCACTGGGGGTAGCGTTCACTGAATTCGGCCATTTCCCGTTCATGGCTCAACATTTTCAGCACGGCGCGGGCGGGCTGCGATAGCCAACGAGAACTTTTAAACAGGCCTGGATAGCGCTGTTCTATGAGTTGTTGAATATTGAGCATTGCCGGGTCCTCATACATTGGGTCTGCACACGCCGCACGGGAATCTCCCGTAAAATTATGGCGCCGCGAATGTGACAAACACGTTGCACTTTGCTTTTGCCCTTAAATTTGCCAACATGCCAGCTACGAATCGCCATTGGAATCAGGCACGCAGGGGGAACCATGCTGGAACTCTACCAATTTCCCATTTCACACTATTGCGAGAAAGTGCGATGGGCGCTGGATTATAAAGGATTACACTACAAACGCATCAATCTCCTGCCCGGCTTGCATCTGCGCACCACTAAAAAGGTGGCGCGCCACTCCTACGTACCCATACTGCGCCATGGCAAAGAATATGTTCAGGGCTCAGCCTCCATCATCACTTATCTTGACGAGCACTTCCCACAACAGCGGCTCACTCCCAAAGACCCGGTATTGCGTGAGCAGGCACTGAAATGGGAACAATACGTGGACTCTGAAATCGGACCGCATGTGCGAAGGGTTTGCTACGATACGCTACTCCACCACCCCGAAGTGGTGATTCCGTTCTTTACTCACGAAGGGCCCTGGTACGGCAAGCTCTATGTGAATGCCGTCTACGGCCAGCTGGTCAAAACCATGCGAAAACTCATGGATATTAATCCGGATTCTGCTGCGACATCGCAGGCACAGGTATCGGCCGCACTGGATGAAATTCTACAGGCCATGCGAGGCCGGGACTATCTGGTTGGCGACACCTTTACCCGTGCCGATCTGGCAACAGCGGCACTTTTCGCCCCGATTATCCTGCCTCCCGCGTATGGCTTACCCTGGCCACAAAAATTACCTGAATCTTTAGCGAACATTACCAATGTGTGGCAGCCAAAACTGAGCTTTGTTGAACGCTGGTATCAGGATCACCGTCATGCAGCCTGATTAGGCGGCAATCCACGGCTCTCACCTGAAGATAAATGGGCTCTAGCGTTCCCGCTGGTACACCAGATCCCACACACCGTGACCCAGACGCTCGCCGCGTCTTTCGAACTTTGTGGTGGGGCGGTAATCGGGCTTTTCGGCATAGTTTCCCTTCCCCGCCGTATTGGCGTAATACGCATTGGCTTCCATCACCTCGCGCATCTGCTCAGCATAGGGCTCCCAATCGGTCGCCATATGGAAATGCCCACCAATAGCAAGCTTACTGCGCACACGCTCGACAAAGTCCGGCTGCACCAATCGGCGTTTGTTATGGCGCTTTTTGTGCCAGGGGTCGGGAAAAAACAACTGAAGGCGCGCCAGACTTTCATCCTGTAGAGTCTTATCAAGCACCTCATTAGCATCACAACAGAACAGGCGCAGGTTATCCAGGCCCGCCTCGCCTGCGGCGGTCAACAGCGCCCCAACTCCGGGCCGATGCACTTCGACTCCAATGTAGTTGAATTCGGGATAGTCTCTGGCCATGGTGAACAGCGACTGCCCCATGCCAAAGCCAATCTCCAGCACCAGAGGTCGCGCGACCGGAAAGCTCTGCACTAGCGCCTCGTAGCTTGCACCTTCATCGAGCCCGTATTCGGGCCAGTACTGATCCCAGCCCTTTTGCTGGCTGGCAGTCATGCGGCCACTGCGTACCACATAACTTTTAATACCGCGGTGGCGCGGGTGTTGAGAGTCACTTTCGAGTTCGGACATGAGCTGACTACCGCAATGCTGTTTTTGAGAGGTGCGGATGATAGGGATTGCCCGAAAAGTGTGCAAGCCATTCCACCCTGATCACAATTTAACCATTCGTTACATAATTGTTCATTTTTTGAACACATTACAAAAATTTTAGTCGTATAATAGA
>JBFHVM010000187.1:0-6653 GCA_041589495.1 Oleiphilaceae bacterium
GAGAGCAGGCAAGTCTGGTTCAGGTAAGAGTAGTGATTAATCTGAACATAACGAAAGCGACCACAGTAATGACAAAAGAGTCGCGCTTTGATCGGGAGAGATATTGTGCAGGCGATCCACGCACGCAAGTTAATCAAGCCCATTGAACAGACCTACACGGAGATGTTCTCCGGCAAGGTGTACACCGTTGGCAAAGGCGCGGTGAGTGTTCGTAACCATAGCGGTAAAGCTGAACATACGGTGATTGGAGTACATGGTTTTCTCGAAAACCACTGTTACTTTACGCAGAGCTATCAACAACCCACCACCGAGCTGATCCTGCTCACGTGCAGCAACTATCACGTTCCTGTTTCGGGCCCCATGCCGGAGCCGGCAGACTGGGAAGTTCCCATCAAGTTTCTTGAAGGCACTATCGAATACGACGCCTGCATTTTGAATCAGGCTCTGGCCAATCTGCCCACGACCAATAATATTCGCATACATGGCCATTCTCGCGGTGGTGCGGTGATTCTCGAAGCCATTGCCCAGCGCCCTGAACTCTACGAACACGTTGAAATCATACTGGAGGCACCCGCCCTGCCAGGCGGCAAAACACACCCACTGGTGTCAGCCCTGCTCGAACCGGTGAGTCATGGCATGTGGCCCTGGGTGATTCGTCTGATTAACAGCACGCCGTCTTCTTCTTACGGCCAAATGTTTTTCGGCAAACTCAATCGTCGTAAAAAACAATTACTGCATAAATTGTTTACCGCCACCAAAGATCACCTGACCATCGTGCGCAACATCGAAAACCTGTTCGCCTGGATGGATCGCGCCGATTATTCGGTATACGAGCATATTCGCCACGGTACATTTCTAATCCCTAAAGTAGATCGCATTCTCGATCGCAACCTCATGCTTCAAAGCGCCTTACGCAGCCCAAACTCTGTTCGCGTGGTAGAAACCGAAGCCATGAGCCACTTTGTTACGCTGGATGACACCAAGTGGGTACCACCACTGGACACCATTCCCACTGGCGAAGTGTCACCAGTGATGGGCGCTAAGCCCGAAAAAAAGCGTAACTGGCGAGGTTTGGCCGTCTCAGCCTAACGCTTGGCTACAAGCTCGTTGGCAACACTCGCCCAAGCGCCAGCAAGTCGATACAATGCCTGCAGCTAACCCTGCAGACATTGTATGTACCGTCAAAGAATAGAACAGACTCGCACGAAACATCCGGCCGCGCAGCGCCTGCAACAGGCCATGCTGTCGTTTCATGATTTCAGGCTGCACACCAAAGAAGCACCCGGCGAAGCGGCTTTAGCCAATTGGCAAAGCAGGCGTCTAATGCACACCCATGCCGATTTTTATTACGACGAGCGTTATCACCAGGGCCTGCAATTCCTGTTTAACGACCTGTATTCCCATCAGGACTTCAGTGAACGCGACCGCGATCTCGAACGCATCTTTCCCAAACTGGTCAAACTCCTGCCCGGCAAGGTGCTCGAAACCGTAAGCACACTGGTGGAGCTTAATCTGCTCACCCAGCAACTGGATCACACTTTGGCAGTGCAACTGCAACAGATCGCTCCCGGGCAGCCGATTAGCGGCCAACGCTATTGCGCAGCCTATCGCACCTGCAACAACCTCGACATGCGCCAGCAGCAACTCGACCTGATCCACGCCGCAGGCTTAAAGCTGGAACGCTACGCGCGCAGCCAGACCATACTGTTCGCTTTGCGTATGTCCGAGGGCGCGGCTGAAATGGCAGGCCTCGCCGCCCTGCACGGTTTTATCCAACGCGGCTTTGTTGCCTTTCACAGCATGCAGGACATCGCCCTGCTGATGGACACCATCGTGCAACGTGAAAAACAACTTTTAGACGCGATTTATCAGGGCCACTCACCCAACACCTTCATATCTTTTAACGCGGAAATCCAGCATGACTGAACGCCTGTATGATCGCGTCGCGATCACCATTAAAGACCAGATCGCCTACGTCAACCTGAGCCGACCAGACAAACTCAATGCGCTCGACTTTCCCATGTTTCAGGGTATTAGCGCGGCCGCAAAAAAACTAAAAAAGAACAAAGAAATTCGCGCGGTGATTCTCTCCGGCGAGGGCAAGGCCTTTTGCTCCGGGCTAGACGTGAAAAACATGCTGAAAAACC
This sequence comes from Oleiphilaceae bacterium, assembly GCA_041589495.1. Lineage (GTDB taxonomy): Bacteria > Pseudomonadota > Gammaproteobacteria > Pseudomonadales > Oleiphilaceae > PZPK01. The sequence goes on from JBFHVM010000187.1 coordinate 2,148, forward strand.
CCGTGGCAGCGCTACGCTTACTGGTCAAACCCGGCCGCAAAGCCGCCAATCTGGCGCAGGAAGTGAGCGTACTATGGCGTGAAGTCCCGGTTCCGGTGATTGCTGTCACCCACGGCAAATGCTGGGGCGGTGGTTTTCAAATCGCACTGGGTGCAGATTTTCGTTACAGCACCCCGGATTGCGAGTTTGGCATTATGGAAGCCAAGTGGGGGCTCATTCCGGACATGGGCGGCAGCGTTACCCTGCGCGAACTTGGGCGTATCGATATTGTTAAGGAACTGGCCATGACCGGTCGCGTGGTGGGTGCCGCAGAGGCTAAAGAACTTGGCTTGATTACCCATATCCACGACGACCCCATGGCCGCCGCTATCGACTTTGCCGAAGCCATCAAACAGCGTTCTCCCGATGCCGTTGCTTCGTGTAAAACCCTGTTCAATAACAGCTGGGTGAGCACGCTGCGCCAAGCACTCAACTGGGAAACCAAGCTGCAGCGCAAAATCATCGGTCGCTATAATCAGCGCACCGCTGTCAGCCGCAGCAGTAAAGCCGAGAGTAAGGCAGAATATAAGGCACGCAGCTAGTCAGTACTGACATACTGCGCTAGAAGCTGGAAGCTAGAAACGATACTTCCCGGCCACAATCGCCTTATAAATAGTAGGCGTGAGGCGCTCGTATCGCTCACTGCCGGGCAATAGAACCCACAGTGCCTCACCACAGCTTTGTGGGTCAAAGGCGTCTTTTTTAAGCTGGGTTTTCTGGTACTTGTGCGTGCCGGTGGTGGACACTTCACCGACCTCACGCACAAATAATGGCACAGCATAAGGAGCGAGGGCGCCGTCCATAGTGCTGAGCAAGATGTTTGGGTCAAAGTTCTCGCCTTCACTTCGCACCGCCAGCATGCCTGCCCGGCCATTGGTCCCGGGTATCTCTACTCCATAGACCACCGCATCGACGACATCATCGTGCCCCGCCAGCACGTTTTCCACTTCAGTAGTGGACACATTCTCCCCCTTCCAGCGGAAGGTATCGCCCAGCCGATCGACAAACTGGGCATGGCGATAGCCTTGATCGCGCATCAAGTCGCCCGTATTAAACCAGGCATCACCCGCCTTAAAGACATTGCGCAGAATACTGCCTTCGGTTTTATCCGCATCGGTATAGCCATCAAAGGGTGAGTCATCGGTAATCTCTCCCAACAGGAGGCCTGCGTCACCGCGTTTTACCTTGCGCATAAAGCCGTCGCCATGGCGCTTGGGGGCATCCTGTTCCAGATCATATTCAACGATGGCATAGGGCACGGTGGTCAATCCTACCGTGGCGTCAAAATTCAATAGATTGAGAAAACCCACATTGCCTTCGCTGGAACCATAAAACTCCAGCACCTGCTCAATGCCAAAGCGTTGTTTAAAGGCCTTCCAGATGGCCGGACGCAAACCATTACCAAACATCAGCTTGAGGGAGTGCTCGCGATCATCACGCGACTCCGGCTGCGCCAGCAGATAGCGGCACAACTCCCCCACATAACAAAATGCCGTCACTTGGTGTTTGCGTACCAAGGGCCAGAATTCGCTGGCCGAAAACTTACGCGTCATCACCAGGCCCGCCGCACCGGCCAACACCGAGCCCCAGCCGACCACCATGGCCGTACCATGATAAAACGGCAAAGGCACCAACGCGCGATCCTGTTTACCCAATTGCACACTGGCCACACCGACGCCGGCAAAGGCTTTCATGTAGCGACTGTTGGATAGCACCGCTGCCTTGGGCAGTCCCGTGGTACCAGAGGTATAAAAGTAACACAGCGGATCGCGGCCCAGCGTGACATGGACGTGCGTGAGCAACGAAGACTGCTCCGCGGCAGCTTGCGCAAGATTGCTCCATCCCGCTGGCGCTTTTCCAAATGCCTTCAAGGTATCGCAATCGGCCATGTACAAACACGCATGCCTGCCCTGGGGTAATACTTCTGCCACTTCGTTTGCTGCACTGTGCAGCTCTTCTCCCACCACAATGCGAGCCGGCTCGGCCAGAGCAATACTGTGCTGTAATACTCGCCCACGTTGCGATGTGTTGAGCAGCGCAGCAACCGCCCCCAATTTCGCCAGCGCCGCCACCACTGCCAGCAGCTCAGGCCTGTTTTCGATGAACACTGCAACCACATCACCGGCCTGGGTACCGCTCTGCCGCAAATAGTTGGCCAGCCGGCTGCTCCAGCCATCCAATTCGCGGTAGGTGATTTCACGCTCTTCATAGGCGATCGCGAGGCCAGTTGGATTTTTTGCGACGGCCCGGGCCAGGCACTGAGCCAGCCCCGCTTCCTGTGCATCCAGCTGGCGCGAAGCCATATACAGCCCTTTCATGCGGCGAGGTAACCCTCGGCAAAGGCCCGGCAATCGGGTCAGAATTTTAGGCAGGGTGATCAGGTCGTGCTCAGGCATGCAGCATCCTTATTGTTATCTTTGTGAGGATTAGGGAGGCAAGAAGGTAAGCGCTTATACCTTACAGAATTCATCCAGATATTTGTCCATCTCCTGCTCGATGCGGGATTTAAGTGGACGCAGCATAAAGCCCAGCTCCATGTGCAAATCCAGCTGTCCCGGCACTAGCGTCATGCCCCCCTTGGCACCAGCGCCCTTAAAGCGCAGGGTATCGCCTTCCCAGTGATATTTAACGCCAAAGCGTTCCGCCAGATGCTCAGCGACTTTTTCGGCCGATGCGCGGGCGTGTTCGAGGTCATGCTTGTGTGAACGACTTTTAGTAATGGTGGCCATAGACAGACTGCAGCTCAATTCCAATGGACGATGATTTTGTAGTGTAGCCGGCATCTTACCGCAAAGCCTGTCACGCATGAAATTATAGCGAGCGCTTTGATCAAGCCCTGGCGTAGTTTTCCTGCTCTGGCGCGGGTAGAATAGCGGCCAAACCACGAGCGAGACGGATTCATGGCAGATAATAATCATAGTGATACAACGCACTTCGGCTACCAGACAGTCGCCACCGACGACAAAGTCAATCGTGTTGCGGATGTGTTCCATTCGGTTGCCAACAAGTACGATATCATGAACGACGTGATGTCCTTTGGCATCCACCGGGTGTGGAAGCGACTCACTATCGAAAGCAGCGGTGTTCGCCCGGGTCATAAAGTACTCGATATTGCCGGTGGTACCGGCGATCTGACCATGCAATTTGCCAAGCGCGTGGGCGTACAGGGCCAAGTGGTACTGGCCGACATTAACTCGTCCATGCTCCAGGTCGGCCGCGACCGCCTGCTGGATCGCGGCTATGGCAGCAACATCGAATTTGTGCAGGCCAATGCCGAATGCCTGCCTTTTCCGGACAACCACTTTAATTGTGTGTCCATCGCCTTTGGTTTGCGCAATGTAACCGACAAGGATGCCGCGCTGCGCTCCATGTACCGCGTACTCAAGCCCGGTGGCCGCGTACTGATTCTGGAGTTTTCCAAACCGTCCAACCCCTTATTGAGCAAAGCCTACGACCACTACTCTTTTAGCGCCCTGCCGATGATGGGACAGCTGATTACCCAAGACAGCGAATCCTATCGTTATCTGGCTGAATCCATTCGTATGCATCCGGATCAGGAAACCCTCAAGGGCATGATGGACGCCGCCGGTTTCGAACAGACGCGCTTCCACAATATGACTGGCGGTATTGTAGCCCTACACACCGGGATCAAAGCCTGATGAGTTTGCTCGATCTACCGTTTTTACAGCACTTGTCGCCGGCACTGGAAAAAAGCCTGAATGTTGCGCTGAGCATGGACCCCGCGGCGCAGAAAAAACTAAAACCGCTGGATCAGTGCGTGCTCGAAATTCACCTGCGCAGCTTCAAGCGCTCACTGTTCGTGAAAGCCGATGGCGGCAAGATCAAACTGGTGGGCCCGGAACACGGTGCGCAAGTGACGTTATCGGGTACTACCCTGGCTTTTTTTAAACTGGCCAGCCAGCGCAATATCAATACGCTGTTCAAAAGTCGCGAACTGTCCATGATCGGCGATGCCGTGCGCGCTCAGCAAATTCAGCAAGTCGCTGCCAGTATCGACATCGACTGGGAAGGACTGCTGGCCGAGGTGATCGGTGATGTGCCCGCACACATGCTCAGCACCACGGTCAAGCAAAGTGTGAGCTGGAGTAAACAGGTGAGCCAGTCCTTTTTGCGCGATCTGGAAGAGTTCATCAAATATGAAGTGCGCGCCCTGCCCGGCAAGGCCATCGCGGCCAGCCAGTTCGAAGGCATAGACCAATTGCGTCTCGCCACCGATCGTCTTGAAGCCCGCGTGCGCAATTTGCTCAAACGCGTTGACCAGAAGGCCCCATAATTCGCATGCGTACCCTGCATCAACTTCAGCGCCTGATAACTATTGTATGGGTGATCAGTCGTTATCGTCTCGATGACTTTTTGCCTGCCCAGGCCTTGCCGCTTTGGCTACGTGTCGTATTGGTAGTGGCTCCCTGGCACATTTTTCCACGCCCCAAACTGGATCGTGCCGAA